>CAYREN010000156.1:0-10097 GCA_964423255.1 uncultured Roseivirgaceae bacterium
ATAATCAATCACGACTTCGTTACATACACATAATACGCACCGACTTCAAGACCATTTTCATTAATCAGCTAAGTTCTGAAGAGGTAAAATTTTAGTTTTACGTCATTGCGATAACGACGAAGGAGGAAGAAGCAATCTGCCAAATAGATAGAGCTTGCTGCTCCTGATTATTCGCAAGCTCATGATTCAGGATCGCAATTACTGATTTGATTATATCTTCTGAATATAGACATAATATGCACCGACTTTATTTTCATTTTTGTCTGAAAAAGTGGCCCTTAGTTTGTGCTCACCCTCTTCTAACTCTAAATTATACTTCAGAAAAGAGTCATCTTCATTGACAAAAAGTTCAGTGATACTTCCTAATGTAGCATTATTTACTAAAGGTTTGATATCTACGGTAGCAGTGCTTACTTCAAAAAGAATCCCCTCAGGATATGGTTTACCGCCATCAATATCATCTCCAATAGGGACAATATCATTAAATCCAGCTCCCGACTCTTTTGGGTATCTGCGCAACTCAATAGAATAAGTTCCTTTTTCTTTCACGTCAATAATCCAGAAACCATTGGGGTTTTTATTCAACCTGACCTGGGTTTGATTCCAGGCAGGGAACTTCCCATCATCGGGATGAATGTCGTGACAAGTCAAGGTGACCGGCTCATTATCAAAACCAACCGGAATCGGATTGAATTCATCAGAACGCTGCGATACCCGCTCCCACCAAGTTTCATATTCCGTCCTCAATTCAGCAACCACTTCCGGATATTGAGCAGAAATGTCATTGACCTGCCCGGGGTCTTTATCGACATCATACAATTCTTCTCCCCTGATAAGCCGATATTGATCTGTCATAATGGAGGCGTCTTTCCACTTTACCAGATATTCCATTCGCTGAGTATCCGTAATTTTCGTTCTGGGTTTCCATGCATATTCCGGATTACGTAGCAATGAAGAAAGGCTTTTGCCTTCGAATGGTAAAACCGGATTATATTTTATTTGACATAAATCAAGCAAGGTTGGAACTACATCAGTATAGGAAGTGATCTGATTGACATCCTTACTAATTGCTAAATCTCCATCGGGCCAGTAGATAAAAAATGGTACTCGATGACCTCCTTCATAAGGAGAACCTTTTTTGCCACGCATTCCCGCATTGTATCCTTTGCCTGCAAAACCATTTTTATCCACTTGAATCCCTGCAGAAGAACCGTTGTCTGTCATGAAAATCAGTATGGTGTTTTTGTCAATTTCCCATTCTTCAAGTTTTTGCCTTAATATCCCAAGGTTTTCATCGGCGTTGGTGATCATGCCATAAAAATTTGGGTTGGGGACTTCTTCAATTTCACTATACATATCGATGTATTTTTGCGGAACATGAAAAGGTCCATGCGGTGCGTTTGTCGCTATGTAGCAAAAGAATGGCTTTTCCTTTTTTGATTCAATAAATTTCAAGGCCTCATCAAACCAAACGTCTGTACAATATCCATTGAATTTTTCAGGTGTTCCATTTCTGAAATATGTATCATCAAAATAATCATTATTCCAGTAATCCGGCGTCTGACCGACACCTCCTCCCCCGTGGATCACAGTCTCTTCAAATCCACGGTCCTGAGGTCGGTAGGGATAATTATCTCCGAGGTGCCATTTACCAAACATCCCCGTGCGATAGCCATTCTCTTTCAGGATATCTGCAATGGTCACCTCTCCTCGCCTCAAAAAATTGCGTCCGATAATCGTGTGCCAAACGCCAACTTCATTGCAGTTCCTTCCAGTCATCAAGCCAGACCGGGTTGGTGCGCAAGTTGTTCCGACATGGAAATCAGTCAATCGTACACTTTGTGAATAAAGTTTGTCCATTTCCGGAGTTTTAATCCATGGATTTCCATGACATGCCAGGTCTCCATAACCCTGGTCATCGGTCATGATCAGGATGATGTTGGGTTTTTCTGGTGGTCTTGAACAATTCAGAAAAAACACGCATCCAAAAATAAAGGGCAATAGTAGTTTATTCATGTGTTTATAATTTTTACCGTAATGATGCTGGGGTATAAAGATAATATCAATCAAATTAACCTCAATATCTCTTTTACAAGAATACTGAGTTAAAATTAATAATTCACTTTTTCAATACCTCAGAGTCCCTGCTTTGCCAGCAGGCAAGCTCTTTGAGTGACTCTGAGGGGGGATGACTTGCCGACTCTTTGAGTGACTCTGAGGAGGAAAGAATTATAACTATAATTAAACAAAGCCCTGCTTCACATCATAGTAGCTTAATTGGTGGCATTAGTTTTTATTGTTATCCATATAATATGTCCACCATTTTTCAGTTGGAAAAGATGATTTACCAAGTATTACCGGTTCACCAATTTTTGGGGTAGTAACTGGTAAATTCACTTCCTTTGCTTTCTTCGTTATCCTTTCTATTGGGTCAGTCCAATCGTGAAAAGCTAAAGTAAAAGCACCCCAATGTATGGGTAACACTAATTTGCTTTTTAAGTCAATGGAAGCCTGTACTGTCTCTTCAGGCATCATATGAATAACTTTCCATTCTTCATTATATTGACCACATTCCATTAGTGATATGTCAAAAGGACCATATTTTTCTCCGATTTCTTTAAAGTGTGCTTCATATCCACTGTCTCCTCCAAAATAAATATTATCCTTCTTTCCTTTAATCACCCAAGAACACCAAAGCGTTGTTGACCTGTCAAATAAACCTCTACCCGAAAAATGTCGCGCTGGAGTACAAGTCAGTTTAATTCCTTCAAATCCGATTTCTTCCCACCAATTTAATTCATGAATTTTATCTTTTGATACTCCCCATTTTATTAAATGGTTTCCAAGACCTAATGGAACATAATATTGTCTCACTTTGTCTTTCAATTTTTGGATTGAGCCATAATCTAAATGGTCATAATGGTCGTGAGAAAATACAATAGCATCTATAAAAGGTAACTTTTCAATTTCAATTGGTAAGTCTTTGGAATAACGTTTTGTACCAACCAGAGGATGTGGTGATGGTGTTTCACCTAACATTGGGTCAAGGAGAATTTTTTTACCATCCATTTCTAACAAAAAAGCAGAATGACCAAACCAAGTTAATTGAGTTACAGTTTTATTATGATTTTCAATAATCGTTGAATCAATTTTATCTACAATTATGTTTTTATGTGGTTGTCTATTAGGAGAGCCTTTTATCATTTCCTTTATCATTTTCAAATAACTGCCATCAATTACAGTTTTTGTTTGATTGATAAATTTTCCATTTTCATAATGACCCGATTTAGAATACGCTAATTTTTGTTTATCTGTAGAGCCTTTTCCAAATTGAGGGCTAAAATTTAAAAATAGAGTTACAACAACTATTAATAAACCTATTATTACTGCAATAGAAATTCCAATCATTTTAAATATCTTTTTCAAACTAAGTTTTGTTGAGTAAAAGTTTTTCTGAATTATAGAAGCGGTAGTATTAGCATTAATGGAGCTAATACAAGTCCAGCTATATTTTCACTAACAATAAATTGTTCGTGAAGCAATTTGCTAATTGTATAGATTAAATTAACAACCCAACTTCACATTGAAACGATAAAAATACCTTTTTCATTGATATATAAATAACCATATAATCGTGCTAAACCTAATGCTATAAATAATATTCCGACCAACCTTGGATAAGTGTTGTCTACACTTTTTTTATTAAACTGTGGTAAAAATTCAACCATTAACTTTGAGTTGAATTGCGACATAAAGAATATGGCAATGTCAATTGCAAAAAAGAATATTTCAAGTATTTCATAAATTTTAATATTGAATGGTTTTTTCAATTCTATAATTACCGCTAATATAGTGTTGTATAAAATGTTTCCCCTATTTAGCTATGAGGTTTCAAAAGGGAACAAGTTTCAAATATTGATTGCCTATCTAAAATAATAAATGGATAATTTTTTATTCAACAGGCCTGACCTTGTGGGTAGAAAAGCCAGTATTTGATATAAAAGTACTTGTAGATTATTAGAATTGTAATCTCCATTTGCGATTCGCAAACCCTCATAGCTTCGAGTCACTTATCAGGTGACTCGAATGGTTGGAAATTGCTCATAATTAGCGTATAATACAATCACATTGCTGATACATACCGTATAAATTTAGCTTAAGTTCACCTCACTAGCTAACAGTCTCCTATTTCATTGAAGATACCATCAACAGCTCACGATTCAGCAGGTTTGGCAGCAACTTCTGCTTTACCTAATTTCTGTTTCAATCCGAACAGAGGTCTTAAGAAACCAATCTTTCTAATGATGAATTCATAAATGAGGTAGCACGCTAAACCGGTAAAAGCTACAATGCATATGAATTTTAACATTATGGGTAGTTCCAATGGCAATATAAACATGGCACCAGCATATAACACAAACATGTGAATAATATACACAGGATACGCTGCTTGGCTTAAGTAGCTTAGGGTTTTACTTGGTTTGTTCAAGTACTTATAACCAAAACCGAAAACTCCAAATATCCAACAATTCGATTCGATGGCCATGAGATACCCAGGCGCTTCAGTTCCAAATAGCATGAATCTAATACCATACAGAATGATGGCTAAACCTGCATACAACCATCTCCATTTCAAAACGGTTTGCCAGAACGTTTTACCACTGTACACTAAAAGGAAACCGAAAAAGAAGGCAAGAAACCCATTAAAGAAGCCATGCCAAGTCTGGGCATACAATGCAAACATCTGGGGCTTTACCAGCAAAACCTCAATGACAAAAAATAGAAATATCACTAAAGGTCCACCGGGATGGCTCATTAGAGAGGATAACGCTCTTTTGATTTTACTGTTCTCATTGTTCTTTAGATAGTAATAAAGAGGCAAAAGTAAGAGTACATACACAAAGATATTTCCCAGGAACCATAAATGGCCTTGATGAGGATAATAGCCCAAGGGCATATTATAATACTTCTGAAAAATAAACATATGCAATGGAGCAATGGCTACTATGCCAAAAATGAAGGGCAATAAGATTCGTTTTGTCCTTTCCAAAAGCAATTGCTTCCAGTTTCGTTTGCGCATGGCGAAATAGAGTCCCATCCCCGATACATAAAATAACAATGGAATCCGCCAAACGTTCAGCATGGTCATCGGTTTCCACACATATTCCATCGACTCATCACTTCTGATAAAACCTATTAACATGGCCCAAGGTTGGAAAATGATGGTGATGTGGTAGATCAGCAGCAATCCAATTGCAATCACTCGCAGCCAATCGATATCGTGTCTTCTTTCTGTAGTCATTGGAGTATAGAATTATAAATTATTGTAACATCATTGCGATAACTGGACGAGCCTTTTCGAGTTCGTTCATGTCAAGTTTTAGGCCAAATGGCTCCAACTGTTGCTGCATCATTTCATAGATTGGCTTAATTTCAGCAAATGGCCCCATAACGGTTTCCCTGGGAGAGGCTCCGAAATTATTTAGCAAGGTCTTATCAGCTTTCGCGTCAATAAGCATCTGCACGATCTCCACACGACAAAAGAATGCGGCACTGTGCAAAGCACTTGATCCATCGTTGTTTTTAAGGGCCAGGTCTGCACCAGCATCGATCAAGGCCTTGGCAATATCCCTCTTATCAAATACCGTTGCCGACATCAAAGGTGTCGAGCTAGTAAAGGCATCCTTTTGGTTGATATCAGACCCTGCTTTAATGTGCTGTTTGACTGCTTCCAAGTTCCCTGATATTACCGCTGTTTGAATATCCACTTCTGGGCGCTCTACTATAGGTTGATCAATTACTGACTCAGCTTCTGTGTCATTGCTTTGCTGCACACAGGCAGGTAGCAAAATGACAAAGAGCGAAATGCTAATTAATGTTTTGAGAGAAATAAATTTTAGTGTTTTCATGATCTTACATTTTATTTTGTTTGAATTATATTTATTTTTTACAAAGGTCATGAAGGAACTAAAGCAAGACCTATGAGCTATGCAGCCAAATCCATAAAGTTTGCGGAATTCATAAAAACTATGGAGCGGGGATATAAATTATGACGCAAACACTGTATCTTCATCGCAATATTGAAAGAACAATAGTATTGTTTTGCTATTAATTTCGAATTACTTATTACCATGTTAGACGCATCTTTACACGACGAGAACTTTGTGGATCAGGCCAAATTCATAGTACTCGAGAACGTTTCGAATGAACAGTTCGGTGTTTCTGAACTTGCAGAAGAAATGAATATGAGCCGTTCTAACCTACTCAGGAAGGTCAAGAAGGATACCAAGCTTTCAGCAAGTCAGTTCATTCGTCAGGTTCGTTTGGAAAAAAGTATGGAGATACTTGGACAGACTTCGTTAACTGTTTCGGAAGTCTCCTACAATGTTGGCTTTGGGAGTACCTCCTATTTTATCAAGTGCTTTAGGGAATATTATGGATATCCACCCGGTGAGGTAGGTAAGCGAGAAGATATTGATAAAAGTCGGGGAGTCTCAACTGGCAGGCAGCGGCAGTTAGTTGCTATTATGTTTACCGATATTGAGGGTTATACTTCTCTCATGCAAAAGGATGAGCGTATATCCATTGCTTTCAGAAATCGGCACAGAGAGGTTTTTGATTTCACAACCAAGAAATATAACGGACGTATCATTCAGTATTATGGTGATGGTACTTTAAGTACATTCCCAAGTGCCATTGATGCTGTGAAATGTGGAATTGAAATGCAGATTGCTTTCAAGAACGAGGAACCCAATATCCCAATCCGGATTGGGATCCATTCGGGTGATCTTATTGTGACTGATCAAGATATTATCGGCGATGGCGTTAATGTAACGTCTCGTATTGAGGCATTAGCTAAAACCGGAAGCGTTTACATCTCTGAAAAGGTGTACGATGAAATAAAAAATCAACCTGACCTGCTTACGGCCTCCAGGGGTGTTCATGCACTGAAGAATGTTACAAAGCCCATTGAAGTTTATGCTGTTTCCAATTACGAGCTTGGAGGCATTGACACGCCGGATGCCGCAGTCGTGGGAGGTTCAGGAAGTAGTTCATTTATTAAATGGTTTATAATTGCAATCGCTTCAACTCTTCTTTTGGTCTTTACCTATTCCTCTGGTTTCTTTAATCGGGAATCAGATTCTGATTCCATAGCAGGGGTTGTTGACAAGTCAATTGCAGTGTTACCTTTTAAAAATGAGAGCAGTGATTCTTCAAACCTTTATTTTGTCAACGGTCTCATGGAATCAACGTTAAGCAAACTGCAGAAAATCAAAGATCTGCGAGTAATCAGCCGATCCTCAGTCGAAAGATACAGAAAAACAGACGAGACAATTCCAGAGATTGCTGAAATACTCAAAGTCAACTACTTTGTAACCGGCAGCGGGCAGAAGATAGGAGATCAGGTTTTACTTAATATTCAATTGATTGACGCTTCTAACGAAAGACAAATTTGGGCTGAGCAATACAGTTCTAAAGTCGTGGATATTTTTGATTTGCAGAATGAAGTGGCCCGGAAAATAGTAAGCTCAATTGAAGCCATAGTAACCCCTGCGGAACTTGAGTTAATGGAGAGGAAACCAACCGAAAACCTGGAGGCCTATGACTTCTATTTACAGGGTCTTGATCCATTTTACTCCAGAACGAATGAGGGACTTAATCAAGCTATTGGATTATTTAAGAAAGCTATTGAACAGGATCCGGAGTTCGCCCAGGCCTATGCCAATGTCGCAATTTCATACTATCTACTCGAAATGTTTCAAATCGAGAAACAACACACTGAAGAGATTAATAGCTATGCAGATAAGGCCTTGCTTTATGATTCAAAATCAGACCAGAGTCTAATTGCCAAGGCTTTTTACTATATACAAACAAAGGAATACCAACTCGCTTTACCACATCTTGAAAAGGCCCTGGAGTATAATCCTAATTCATCTTTGGCGGTGCAAATGCTAGCGGATTTCTATTTCCGTCTGATTCCCGACTCTGACAAATACCTGGAGTACGCTTTGAAAGGAGTTCAGCTCATTGTTGCCGCCAATGATTCTGTCACCCAGAGCTATATCTATTTACAGCTGAGTAATGCACTGGTGTCATCAGGATTTGTAGATGAGGCGTTAATATTCATCAACATGTCCTTGGACTACAATGTGGAAAATTATTATGCGCCACATTTAAAGGCATTTATCCTGTTCGCCAGCGATGGTAATATTGAGAGGACCAGGAATTTGCTGATAAAGGAATGGAATAAGGATACCACCCGCCTTGACATTTTGCAGGATGTCGCCAAGTTATATTATGTGCAGGAAAATTATGACAGCGCCTATTTCTATTTTAAAATATTTGTCAAAGCCAGAGAAGATAATGGTCTGGACATTTATATGCAGGAAAACGCCAAAATTGCGCTGGTCTATGAAAAGATGGGTTTGGACACTGAAGCTGAGAATTTTTTTAGTGATTTTTCAGAATATTGCAAAAAGGATCACTCTTCTTACAGAAGTGCTAATCTGGTTGTGAAATACGCCTTTGAGGGGAAGATCGACCAGGCTATCGAGCAACTCAGAATATTTTCCGAAGTAGATAATTATCCATACTGGTTTATATTAATGGAAGATGACCCACTGCTTAAACCATTAAAAAGTCACCCTGAGTTTGAGAGCATCATACAAAAGATCAAAGACCGGTTCTGGGAAAATCAGGCCAGGCTAAAAGAGTCGCTGGAGGAAGAAGGAGTGATTTAAAGTTGAAAGTGGCACTAACCACGCCCTTACCAAAATCCATGGTACTAACACCATGAAGATTCTGGTTGAAATAGGCAATACTGTTCTGAGTATTCGTTTTGTTTCGTTCTTCGTCATACTTTTTCGGGACGGGGCAAAATTGCTCATAACGTTTAGTCAGCCAAATGCACTATATTTTTTGTTGTGCGTAGTTAATGAATTCATTTTTGAGTAAGCATCCGATGTGCTTTTATCAAATTAGCTAATCCAGAATCCATATTCCTGCTAAACAACCAAAGCCCTGTTGTTAAAAAAGAATTTCCTGTAAAATTTTGTTCAACTAATGTCAATTTATTATTGGGGTCAATAATCATAAATCGCTCACCATACCCATCAGCCCAAATAGTTTTACTTATAGAATCTAGATACCATTGATATGACACTCCATCGTAACGATTATGACTATCTTTAATATGAGAATATTCTGTAGTGCTTTCTTCTATCCATTCTTCTGGTACTATTTGTGTATCATTCCATTTGCCATTGCTTGCAACCATGGCTCCCACCCTTGCCAAATCTCGAGTACTCATATATATGTAGTATTGTTTGTGTAATGACTTTTTCTTTGGAAAAAACCAAGGGTCTCCTATAATCACATTATCTTTTGTAAAATCTTGCATTCCTAATGGTTTGGATAGATTTTCTTCCATAAATTCCCCAATTGAAGTACCAGTTTCTTGCATGAATATGGTTCCTAATGCATTTGCATCAAAATTATTACTAAAAAAATATGTTCCATGTTTATGACTACCCCTTTTCGGACGATCTGTAATCTGAGAATCATGTTCACCTTGTGCAGTTAGATATATGCCTGATTTAAACATTAATAAATCACGAATAGTTGCTTTTTTTTCATCAAATGTTAGGGGAACTATTTCATCAATTTTTAATTCTGCTAAAGTTTTATCTAAATTAATCAAACCTTTATCAATCGCAATTCCATACAGTAAACTTAGGATCGTTTTACGAATAGAAGCAATGTTCATTATTTTATCGGTAGAACCATATTCATAGACAATTTTTCCATTCTCGAGAATAATAACAGCTCTCGTTCTTTGAGGTTCTTCTTTAGGTGTTAAAATATTTTCAATCTCTTTGGCTATTGTGTTACCGTAGACTAATTCAGTCTGAAAATCAGGCGATGGATTGCTAATCCTTGGAAAGGATGAATAAATTAGTGCTATTAAAATCAAAATTCCTACGCCCAATAGAATAAATTTTATAATCTTTTTTAACTTCATTGTCTTTTTTTATAATTACACACAATGGATAGCTGTAAAATTCTGTCACTTGTTTATGAAATTTACAGCATGTTGT
>CAYREN010000157.1:0-10055 GCA_964423255.1 uncultured Roseivirgaceae bacterium
GTCTTTACAGTTGTTTTTTTCTTTTTTTCAACTGTCTTTTCTTTTTCAACCTTCTCATCTTTGATTTCCTTTTGAGTAGATTCTTCCTTTTCAGAAGGAGTTTCTTTTATAGCCGTCGTAGTTGATTTTGACTCAGCTACTTTTTCTTTAGCCTCATCAGACTTTTTCGACTTTGTTTTGGCCTTTTTATCTCCTTCCATTTGCTCTTTCAAGCTAGAAAGTGCTTCTAAATCACCAAGTGTATCTCTTGCTATATCCTTATTTATTTTTGAAACAGCACTTCTTGACTTAGATGCTTTCTTTTTAACAGGTCTTGGCTGTTCTTCAGTATGCATTGAAGTATGTGAAAGCACAATTCTCTTTTCGTCTTTCGAAAATTCCGTTACTTTAAAATCTAAAGTTTCTCCAGAATTGGATATACTACCGTCTTCCTTGATAAGATTTTTTGTTGTAGCAAATCCTTCAATACCATAAGGCAATTCTAAAACTGCACCTTTATCATTTTTACTTATAATTGTACACTTATGAACTGATCCTTTTGTGAAAACAGATTCAAACGTATCCCAAGGATTCTCCTCAAGTTGTTTATGACCAAGTGCAAGTCTTCTATTGTCAATATCAAGCTCTAAAACTTGAACCTCAAGCTCTTCACTTACTTTAACAAATTCAGATGGATGCTTTATCTTTTTAGTCCAGCTTAAGTCAGAAACATGAACCAAACCATCAATTCCCTCTTCAAGTTCGATGAAAAGTCCAAAATTTGTAAGATTTCTTACTATTCCGGTATGCTTGGTGCCTATAGCATATTTAGTAAGCACATCCTTTTTTGTCCAAGGATCTTCAGTTAATTGTTTAATACCCAGAGACATTTTACGATCATCCCTATCCATAGTTAAAACAACTGCCTCCAGTTCATCTCCAATATTTATAAAATCAGATGGGTTTCTTAGATGCTGAGACCATGACATTTCGGAGACATGTATCAAACCTTCTACACCCGGCATGAGTTCTAAAAATGCACCATAATCAGCTACATTAACAATTTTACCTTTTATTTTAGTGCCAATTTGAAGATCTTCTGAAAGTGCATCCCATGGATGAGGAGTAAGTTGCTTCATGCCAAGTGATATTCGCTTTTTGTCATCGTCAAAATCAAGTACTACAACGTTAACTTTTTCGTCAAGTTTTAATACTTCCTCAGGATGGTTTATCCTACCCCATGAAATGTCAGTGATATGTAATAATCCATCAACACCACCCAGGTCAATAAATACCCCAAAGTTGGTCATATTCTTGATGACGCCTTCTAGTACTTGTCCCTTTTCAAGGTTATTAAGTATTTCTGCTTTTTGCTTTTCAAGGTCCTTTTCAATCAACACTTTATGTGAAACAACAACATTGTCATTAGAGTAGTTGATTTTTATAACCTTGACTTCCATTTTTTTATTAACAAAAATATCAAAGTCTCTAATAGGTTTGACATCAATTTGCGATCCAGGGAGGAACGCTTCTACACTAAAAATATCAACTATCAATCCACCCTTGGTTCTTCTTTTAACAAAACCATCTATTATTTTATCATCTTCAAATGATGCTTTGATGTTTTCCCATGCCTGAACAACTTTTGCCTTTCGTCTAGACAAAACCAGCTGACCCTGCAAATTTTCTTGTTCCTCAAGATATACTTCAACCGTATCTCCAATCTTCATATCAGGTAGGTCTCTGAATTCGTTCAGAGGCACAAGTCCATCCGATTTAAATCCTATATTGAGAATTACATCTCTATCAGTAATTCCGACAACAAGTCCTTTTATTACTTCCTTTTCAGTAACTGTGGTGAGAGTACCTTCAATAAGGTCCTCCATTTTTTTTCTTTCTTCGTCAGAATATTCTTCACCAAATCCTTTTGATCCAAGATCATCCCAATTAAAGTCTTCTTCTTTATCAGCTGTTTTTTTGGTGCTTTCTCGTTTTGATTTAGGGTTTTCAGATTTTACTTCAATATCTATTGAACCTTCATCGGAAGCATTTGATTCATCTTTTGGCTCTTCAATCTTTTCTTCTGCTGCTGTTAGATCTTCAACAGATTCGTTGTCCTTACCATCCGATACTTTCTCTTCTGGCTTGACACCGTCTTGTAGTTCGCCTTCCAATTGTGGTGCTTCTTTTTTTACTTCTTCTTTTGACTTACTCATGCTACTATTTCCCCAATAAATACTCATCATTCTTAGGGGAAAAATGATGAATTTTCATAAAATTTTACATAACCTCAAAACAGTTTGAGGCCCATTTACTCAAATGGACTGCAAAGGTAGCAAAATTTGATTATTATTCGATTGTCTATTTTAAAAAGACAGCATTTAATTGTTGTAAGCTACCATTTATTAACCTTCATGATTTTTGATTATTTGACAATATTATGTTGTAATAAATATTGAAAATGTAGAGCTGAAATTATTTTTTGTTTAAAAAATTCTGGAATGTTACTGTAGAAATTTAATTATTCATAAAATATAAAGGTAAATCAAGTTGATTTTTTTCATGAAAAATTCTCTCAAAAAAATAACCCAAGAAATTATGCATTGAAATTTCTTGGGTTATTATGCTAAACTAAAGCAAATAATACTTTATAAGATTATCTAACTGTCATATTGTGATTTATAAAAATCTGATAAAAATGACTGGCAATTTTGGTACGGTATTTTCTTAAACAGTTTCCTATATGTATTTGTGGCCCTTATAAAAGCTTCGTCAAATGATGTACTTCCATTTAAGTACTTTAGGAAAAAATTTGTAAACTCTCCAAATTCATTTTTTTCAATAATCGGGTGATACATTTCACTATTCATAATCGGCAATTTATTGGTGAAAAAATTAGGTTTTATTTCTTAGTATTATGCAATTATAAAACGATATTATTATACTGTTTCAGTTTATACATTTGTATATTGACATTATTATGTTATAGTAACCGGCTATTTTATTTTTTTTTATAGACCAAATAATTCATGTAATATTTTCAATGCATGGGGCTTATTCCCATTAGGGAATTTATGAATATGGATAGGCTTTAGATTAATGTTGTGATTTTAAATTTACAAGTATCAATTATTCTTTTCTGGATTATCCAGGCTAAATCTTTATGAAAAGCTTATTTCTATAAAGTATATATAAAAATATCCAAACCAGGCCTGCTGTACAAAAAGACAATATAAATTCATGCCAGTTTTCATCGATTGGGCTTAAGAAACCGCTAAATATTTTACTTGAAGTATAACCAAAATTGATGAAACTGTAAGTAAAATAAATTGTCAAAGAGTTCATGCCAATAACTTTGAAAAAGAAGGCCCATTTGCGAAAGCCCAAAATATCAATTATCCAATAGAATAGAGCAATTGCCAAAAAACCCATTCCAGCTGTTAATAATATGAATGAACTTGTCCAAAGGTGTTTGTTGATAGGAAAATGAATACTCCAAATTAAGCCGCCAACTACAAGCGATGAACCAATAATTAACAGGTTCTGAAGCCTTTTTCCTTCATTCATGTTTTCCTCTCTCAACATGTCACCAGCCCATGCGCCCAAAATAGTAAGACATAGCGATGGAAGTTGAGTGCTTATCCCCAATTGGTCGAATGTTCCTTGTGAGAGTCTTCCTGGCATAATAAGCCTATCAAGCCATCCCACTAAATTTCCATCAAAAGAAAGGTCTCCTGCTCCGTACCCAGGTACCGGTATAAGATAAACTGCACCATAAAAAGATAATAAAATACCCATTACCCAATAAAACCTTTGTTTGATGGAAAAATTAAGGTACAGTAAAGTGGTGACAAATGTTGCCATTCCAATACGCCCGAGAACACTTGAAAATCTAATATCTGAAGGATCAAAAATGGGAACTGGTGCATTTTTATAGATTATTCCTAATATCATCAAAATAACCATTCTCTTAAATGCCTTTTTATAAAGATCATTTTTTGAAACATTACGCTTGACGCCACTGCTTAATGAAAAACTCAATGAAACTCCTGATATAAATAAAAATAGTGGCATAATGAAATCATAAAACGTAAACCCATTCCAGGCAGGATGTTCCATTTGTGCTGAAAGCATGTTGACCCATTCTAAATCTGTTTTATTATGGATTATATGAAGGAATGCTGCTCCTCCAGATATAAAAAACATATCGAATCCTCGTAAAGCATCTATGCTCAATAATCGTTTACTTTTATTCTTCATAATTTTTCTATTCTTTGAATATCAGATCAAAATTTAAAATGGAAAATTGGGAATATATAATAAATTTAATTTTTAATAAATTCCGACATCAGGAAGGAAATGAAATGATAAATGTTGTGCCTTTGTTTGCCTTACTATCTATCTCTATTGTTCCACCTAATGCCTCTACCTGTGTTTTTACTAAATATAGACCAAGACCTTTTCCAGTCACATGGTCATGAAATCTTTGATACAGACCAAAGAGTTTTCCTTCGAATTTTGAAAGATCAATCCCAATTCCATTGTCAGTAACTTTGAGCAAAACTGTATCATTATTATTTCTGCAAGATGAAATTACTATTTTTAGTCTTCTATCACTAGATCTGTATTTGATAGCATTGCTTAACAAATTATAAATTATACTTTCTAAATATGGTTCATTAGCAAAAATATTTAAGACTTCAAGATTGATTTCGATTTCTGCATCGCTTTGATGGATATTAGTGTTTAAAATCTTAATTACTTTACCAATGACTGCCTTGAGCTTAACCTGATATGCCTGGCCAATATTTTTATTCTTAAGCTCCAGGATGGTATTCATGTCAGAAAGTACATCATCCATTTCATGAGCTGATTTTATTATCTTATTGATCACATCTCTGTTAGATTCATTTGTTCCAGATGAATTTTCTAAAATGTACATTAATCCTTTCAACCTGGCTACCGGTGCACGCAAATTATGTGCTGTGATAAATGCATATTGCTCGAGCTGGCTATTGTGTTGAACCAATTCATGATTTGCTTCTTTTAGTTGTGTAGTACGCTCCTTTACAGTAACCTCCAATTTTGATTTTATGGTTTCCAACTCAGTCATGCTTTGCGCAACAATGCTATTTTGTTTTTCTAAAATATCTCTATGGGCAGACAACTCTTCTTGTTGCTGAAGCAACTCTTCGTTTTGTATTTGTATCTCCGAAGTTCGCTTATGTACTTGATTTTCTAAGTCCTGATTTATTGATGACTGAAGTTTTTCATTTTTTTGTAGCTGATCAATGAGTTTCAATTGAACTATTCTTTTTTCTTTCTCGTAAAATCTGGATTTCAAATTTAATCCAATACTAAAAATAATAAGCTCTATTAAGATACCAAATTGAAAAAGTAAATCAGCATCAATACCAAAATTAAATACATTTGAAATCAAACCAATTATACCGGAAATTAACAATACAGAGGAACCAATCATTATCATTTGGTCGACTTTATTGCCTTTTTTATAAATTTCGTAAATATAAAATGCTGTAAAAGGCAGGGTGACTAATAGAAATAGATTTCTAATATATATTGCTGAATGCCGTAATTCAAAGTCGATAATTACTAAAATCGAGTAAATGAGCATACTAATTATTTGAATTACTATCAAATATTTAATTGACTTTGTCCAGGAAGGGAATTTTTGTTTTACCTCTACGAAAGCCATCAAAAAAAGCAAATAGAAAATTACAGTCAGCAATAAGGAAATATTTTCCAGGATACTATTTATAACTAAATACTTGCTAAAAACAGTGTAGTTAATCAGTCCCAATATTGAAGATTGGTAACTAACAACTGAAAGAATATATACAGAGTATATAATATATGTTTTATCCTTATGAATATAAAAATAGATGAAATTCAATAGGCCCAGGATAAATAAAATCCCTAAAAATAGTCCTATTAATAAATTCCTAAATGAGTCCGATTTTAATTCTTTAATAAGCCAATTGTTAGCTTTGGTTATCGCGAAACCGGGTTTTATCCTATTATTGTCTGGATTAGAAAAATATATTATGAATTCATAAGTTGTTGATGGCTCAAGTTCAAAAACGGATTCCTCTAATCTCTCATTGAGATCGTTTTCTTTATTTTCAGGGTTATTTATATAGCGCATCAATGCTTTAGAAAGATAAATGGAGTCACTTAGCCCCTTATAATAAAATCTGTCACCACGATGACCACTGGATTCAAGAACATATTTGACTTTTTCTCCTTCACCATGTTCTATAAAAAACCTAACCCAAATCTCCTTGTTATCATAAAAGTTTTCATCAAATTGATTTTGAAACTGTCTGTTAAATTCATCACTCCCAATATCTTCAATACTAAATCTATTTAGTGAATCAATAAAAAATTGAACATCAATTTTAATATCCTTTAGAGCTTCATTTTTTAGAAGACCATAAACAGTCTCGTTGCCAGCAGTAACAATGGAAGATTGGAAAAAGTTTAACAACACAATAAGACAATACAAATATCCTTGATTCAAGAATATTGTTCTCTTAAAAAAGTTGTTTGTTGTCTGCGTCATTTATAATAACTATTGAAAATGCTTGTCTTAATTAAGTTCAAAGTGGTAAATCATTGGATTCAAATAATTCATATAATTACCAATTACATTCAGGACTTAAATTTTAAATATAACATTTATTATTTTCTTAAAATCACTTCTTACGCTATTCTTTATTTGTACTAAATTGCTTTACCTCACATGTTTTGATGGTTTACAATTGAATGTTTGAAATATTAATTTGATAGCTTCAATAGCCTGGATATCTATTATTTAATTTTATTTTTTTTGGTATCACAAATTAAAAATAGTTCTTAAACAATAAATAATTGTACATATCTGATATTTTGATGAATTATTTACATTTTTCTATTGATGGCCATGTTTTTTAATAAAAAAATACCCTATAATTATCACATTATTAGATGACTATGGCTAAGACTAAAAGTAATGCTTTAGCGATTGCTAATTTCTTTATAAGGAAGTCTTTAAAAGAAAATAAGCCAATCACCCAGATAAAACTTCAAAAACTATTGTATTTCGCACATGGATTTTATTTGGTATTAAATGAAACTCCCCTCGTAATTGAGCAAATTGAAGCTTGGCATTATGGCCCGGTAATCCCTTCAATCTATCATAAATTTAAAAAATGGAAGAATCAACATATTAAAGAAGTTAGTATTTTTCAATATGAAAATGCAATAATCAAAGAAGAAGATATTAATTTTTTGGATTTGGTTTGGCACAAATTTTCACATTATACTGCAAGCCAATTGGTAGAGTTGTCGCATGAAAAAAATGGTCCATGGTACATTGCTATTCAAAAATCAAAAATTCTTGTTGGATGCATAGTACCAAATATCAGCATGAGAAATATAGATATTTATAAATATTTCAAAGAGCGATTTTTATTTCAATACGACATTCCCTATTCAACTAATTTTCAACAAGTTTAGTTATTGTTCCTGTAATGTTATTAGATGTTGTAGATGGAGATTAAAGATAATTCTGTTTCTATTATTGGGTGTGGTTGGTTAGGATTGTCGTTCGCAAAATCGATAATGACTAAAGGATGGAAAGTAAAAGCATCTACCACAAGAAATGCTAAATTGACAATGCTAAAAAGGTATGGCATTGAGCCAACAATCCTACAATTTCCAGTCAAAGGTAATTTAGATTTATCACATTTTCAGTCATCATATTTATTAATTAGTTTTCCTCCTGCTAGAAAAAGCAGTAAGAAATTGAAATCATATAGTTTATCAGTCAGCCAAATTGTCGAAGCTGCAAACAAGAGCATCCAAATCAAAAAAATCATTTTTATTAGTTCAACATCTGTTTATGAAAAAAAATCAAATAGTATTGATGAAAACAGTCCTACCACGCCAACAACTATTTCCGGGCAAACTATTTTGGAGGCTGAGCATATCATTGCAAGAAGTAAAATACCCTTTATTATTTTGAGATTTGGTGGCTTGGCCGGGCCTCAAAGGCATCCCGGGAAATTTTTAGCAGGCAAGGTTGGCTTGTCAAATGGAAATCAAATGATCAATTTTTTGCACCTTGAAGATGCAGTATGGATAATAAATCATATGATGGAGAGCTCTATTGAAAATGAAATATTCAATGTCGTAGCACCAATTCACTATACAAAAAAAGAGTTTTACACCAAGATGTCTGCTTCTATTGGATTACAGTCTCCTGAGTTTATTACATCTTCAAATCAGTTTAGTGTAGAAATATCAAATGCTAAATTGTTGAGAAATACTGATTATAAATTTATCCAACCTGATCCAATGAAATTCGAGTATTGATTCTTATTTCTACAAAATAATATTTTATTGTATAGGCATTTTGTAATTTTACCTAATCTTATTTTTTTTAAATATTCCAAGCAAACTTTTCAAATCAACTCAGTTAGTAAAAAACTCAGAACAACTACAATTCAAAATAAATAACAAAACTCCTCAGTAGGTTGAATGCAACAACTGTGATATTATTATTTCATTATGCCTGTGAAAATGCCACAAGCAAATCCAAACCTCTGGCCAAAAAGATGGATATAAAAAATTATACAGTAGATGTATATACAGGAATTATTCCACTTATCGTCATAGCACTATTTTGGAATTATAACCTTTTGTTGATCCTTATTCCTTTTGTAATTGTCGCAATATTACTCGGTCGTTATTTTACTAAATGGATTGGTGGTTACACCGGAGATTGTTTGGGAATTGTACAACAAGTGAGTTAAGTAGTAATTTTTGTTTTTATGCTGGGAATATGGAAATTTATTTGATCAGACACACAAAGGTAGCGATTAGCAGAGATTTCTGTTATGGCAAGTCAGATGTAGAACTGGCTGACAGTAAGTGTGATGACATAAGAGAAGTTAAGAATAAATTGAAGGGCATTTCTTTTCAAAAATCATACACAAGCCCACTGAACAGATGCCGTGTTTTAGCTGATGAATTGTCTGAAAATCCAATAATAAATGAAGGATTGTTGGAGATGAACTTTGGTGATTGGGAGCTTAAAAAATGGGATACGATTGACCGCAAAATAATTGATGAGTGGATGAGTGACTACGTTAATGTTTCTCCACCGAACGGCGAGAGCTATATGGATTTTTCAGTGAATAGTGTTTCGTTTTTCAACAAACTGGTGAAAGAGATTAATGAAAATGATACAGTTATGATCACCACGCATTCAGGTGTCATACGATCAATAGTTTGCCATGTGCTTAAATTACCACTAACGGAAGCGTTCAACTATGAGATAGACTATGGAAGTGTATCCAAAATAGAAATAACTGATGGATGGCAAAAGATAAAATTTCTCAATTTTTAAGGTCACCCACAATTTTTTGACCATGAAATTCATGGCAGTCTAAGATATCTAAATGATGTTGGAGGTTAGAATCTAATATTTTTCCAGCAGCAATAATCTTTATATTTCCATTGGATAATTTTACCATATTGTTAATAATAGTTTTACCTTCCATGGCTGTATTTTCACCACCTGAAGTCAAAACCCTGTCAATATCTATTTTTAATAATTTTTCAAACTCTTCAAGAATATCATTTGTATGATCAATAGCTTTATGGAAGGTCACCTCCATTGGACTGGCAAGTTCTATCAACTCATTTATTAATTCGATATCAATTTTTTTTTCTTGAGTGAGTGCACCTATCACTACACCGTGAACACCGATGTCTTTACAAGTATTAATGTTGTGCTTAATTTCAATTATTTCATCTTTGGAATAAAAGAAGTTTCCACCTCTGGGTCTTATCAGTACCATTACTGGAATTTGAAGACGATTTTTAGTTAATGCAATTTCTGAGGATGAAGGAGTGGTACCTCCAACTGATAAATTAAAGCATAATTCTACCCGATTAGCACCTTGTACTTCTGCCAATATCGCTTCATTTACATTTTCTACACAAGCTTCAATTATCATTGTAATTCAATATTTTAAAAGCAATTCTACTACGAATTTAATGGAAACTGC
>CAYREN010000158.1:0-10031 GCA_964423255.1 uncultured Roseivirgaceae bacterium
AGAGCGTCGGATTCATAACCCGGAGGTCCCGAGTTCAATTCTCGGTCTCGCTACTACAAAAACCTGTTGCGAAAGTGACAGGTTTTTTGCTGTAAAGCTCCCTTTAAAATGAATCAGCACGGCTAATTTCGGTTTTCCCTAACTTGTTGGAGCCGGGCAACCCATCATTGATTTTTCTGTCTTCTGAAAATGCAGCTCCTCGTTAAATTATTTTATTCATCTACCTAAGGCTGACGATTTAACCGTTGCCTTAAAATTCATTGACAGGCTACAAAGGCAGATTAGTGTTTTGGCGTTTGTTAACTTTCCATTATCACTTTCAAAATATCCGGGCTTTTCTCCTTAAACACAGCTATGCGTTTTACCACTTCATTATCAGAGTCTGTCCATTTTTGGCGGAGTTGCTTTATTACCTGCTCTTTTTCGGTATCACTTAGCGTTTCAAATTCCCTGCCTTGCATAACTTCCTCAATATCCCGCTCTACATATTCCAATACATCTATGCTGCGCTCTTTCATGTGGTCGGGGAAGTAGAGGTTGAAGATTAGCGCATCTATAGTTATTTCAAGATTATGAAAATACTCATTTTCAATTTTCTTTGAGAAAATAATTTCATCAACAATAATTGATAATAGAGATTGTACTTTTTCGGATGGCTTATAAATGGGAATCTCAAGTATTGGGCCTTTATCAACCTGGTAAGCTGTTCCCTGCATTTTTCCTTTATTCTTTAACCAAAAGGCAATTAATGTTGAATTTAGTAATGCTGTTAAATATTTTTGATTAATTCTATTTGTTTTAATAACATTAAATGACATCATGACATAAGCCTCTTGTTCAGTATAAATGAAAGTGGGTTGTGAACATTTTCGAACAGAAAGAATTTTAGCGCCTTGACTAAAAAAAGAACTATCTCTTGGCCAATGTAGATGATAAAATTTCAATCTACCATTCTTATTTTCTCTTCTGTCCTCCATAATCGGCTTGAATCTTTTCAAATGTTCAACCAAAGTAGGTGAATCCTCATTATAATCTGTTTTCGATATATAAATGATTTCTCTATCGTTATTTGACAACTTGTATTTATCAACTATAGATGGTTCGAATAATGGTTTAATATAGTTTTGTTCAGTTTTAGATAAATCTTTAAAATAATCAACGGGAACAACAAAAACACCATCTCCAACAGAAACATATGGACTATTCAATTTTTGAATATTTCTTGAATTAACAACATCTGGGTTTGGGACAATTCCTTGAGCTACTTCTTTTGTTTTATCCAATTCAAAATTCCTTTTAGAAAGAATAAGGTCTAAAACTTTATCATTTTCACTTTTTATAAATGACATACGCTTATCAAGTAGTTCATCCGAAATTAATTCGAAATTAAAATAATCATGCATTCCTTCTTTTAAAAGAAGTTCCTTTGCGTTTTCCTTTGTCGATTTTTCAGCATTAATCCTTCTATAATCTACTGTATATTTTTCTTTTTTATTCTTTTCTAATAGATAGACCATGGTCTGAATAGAAGCACTTTCAAAAATCATAAAGGCCCTAAAGTCTAGGAATTGTTTTATTAACGTGTTTTGCAATACTTTGTTCCTGAATTTTGAAGCACCTTCATTGGTTACCCAATTATTTGTTGCAATAAAAGATGTATTTCCTTTTTCCTTTAAAAGGTCAATAGATTTACATCCAAACAAGTACCATAAATCCATTTTGCCCTGATAGCATTCAGAATTTCTTAAACCATCAAATGCACTTCTGTCAGTATATTCTTTAACATACGGTGGATTTCCAATCACCACATCAAAACCATTTTTAATATCAAACATCCATTCAGGATCAAAGAAAGGCGAAGAGGCGTTTTGGTCGTAAGGGTCCCAGCTTGCCAGTTGGCGGGCAGATTTATTTTCCATACCGCTTTCTTCCAATAGTGTTGCAATTTGTTCACGCAGGCTTTTGTCTTCTTCGCGTAGTTCGCGTTTTCGTTTGGGGGATTTGGAACTGAACAGTTTGTGTCGTATTTTTTTGAGTTGGGCTTCCAGTTTTTTCACTTCGGTGTTGTCAAACAGGTTGAGTTGTGTATCGGGTTTTTCAATACCAATCAATGTATTGGCGGCCACAAATTTGGTCTCTAAGTTTGGTAAGGGGCGTATGCCAAAGTTGGGCTTGCTTTTATCAATCTTTTGGTCAACAATTAAAGAGATAAAGAAACGGAGTTTGGAAATTTGAATGGCAATGGATTGGATATCTACCCCGTAAATGCAGTTTTCGATTAGGAATAGTTTACGTCCGTAATCCAGTTCGTTATTTTCAAAAGCATCTTCAATATCTTTTATCTGGGCATTCAGTTCTTTTATGCTCTGCTCTCTAAACTTTGCATCCTCAATTTCTTCAAGGCTTTCAATGGCTTGGTTTACCTTGTCAATTTGTCGTTGTTCCCATTCGGTATTGTCAGGGTCAACTTTATGTAGCAAATGCACCATTTTTTGTAAAACGCCCATAGGGAAAGCGCCGGAACCGGCGGCCGGATCCAGTATTTTTGCTCTATCTAATGCTTTTATTATCTGCTTTTGAATTTCCGGTTCTGAGGCAAACGGGTTTCTCTGGTCAAAAGAAAATAATTGATGTAACATAGTATCCAAAGCATTCTTACTTTGGGCCAAAACTCCATCCTTGCTTTGAGGAATCACAAAGCCGCTGGGTGCTATGTGGGATTTCACGGGATTTTGGATTTCATCGTCAGGGTTAAAAAAAGTATCTAAAGCAGGATGTTTTGGGCTATCCTTTTCAGCAAACTGGAAGTTCACGGCACTTTTTAGATAGGCAATCAAACTTTCGTCCACCATATAGTTTACAATCTCGCGTGGTGTATAGAATGAGCCGGTTTGCTTGCGGGCAGTTGTTTTGGTTTCGGGATTATAACTTGCCAACAGGTTTTCAAATACTTTACCGAGGAGTTCAGGGTCGAGTGCCACATCTTCTTCAATGGGGGTATTTTCGGTAATAGTGAATTTGTAGGATTTAAGTATTTCGAGCAGGCCTCTCGTTTTGGCGTTTTTATAGACTTTGGCATTGCTGCCGAAATCATCACTCAAGTCCACATCTTCGTCCACGTCAAAAAAGAGGAAGTCGGGGACTACAAGCGAATTTTCGTCTCTGTCGGAAAAGCCGTCAACATAAATAATGATATCGCCACCCTGCCTGCCTTTTTTTTCGGGATGGGGCTTGTCGAGGCATTCAAAAAGTCCGCCATTCATAAAAGGTACAACATCTTCCATCAGTTGTACAAAGTAGTCAGGGTCTTTAAAGTAGGATTGGTAACGCATCAAATTAGTAACATTATGATGTTGCTTATTGTTGCGGAATTGACGTTTACCCATTTCCTGATTTAAGGTTGCAAAAAACAGGTTTTGCAAAATTGCCCGATAGTATTTACTGTTGTGCTTGCCTGTAGCAAAAATTCCATGCGGTTTTTGTGGCGTAAAATCGTCTATAAGTTTATCGGCAATGGTTTGTTCATCAAAAATCTCTTCGGGTATGAGTTTCTTTTCCTTAATAAACCAGATAAATAAAATTCGGGTTAGCAGACGGATAACATTTTTCCCTTTGTGTTCTTTTATAGCTTCCTGCAATTTTGTTTCATCTCCATTAATATTTTCGTCAAGAATATTAGGCTCATTGGGGAAACGAACTTCCCTGATAGCCCAGAAGTACCAGTTTTGCAACTCCTGATAGAATTTTTTGTTCAGGATGCTAACACTAAAAACTTCCTGCCAGTAGTTGTATAGTTTGGTGATGGAATCAATTTGTTTTGTACCGGTTGTAATGATTTTAAGCCGATTGATAATGTCTTCATGGCCACGGTGGGGGTGATTGATGTTGATATCCCTAAGCAGAGAAACTTTTCCGGCTTTTTCACCTTCGCGCCATTCCTGTTTGTATTTTAATCGCTCGGTATTGGCAAAGGCGAGGTATTCAGAAACATTGTCCTGATATTTAAATACTATTACAACCGGGGTGTAATAAAACTCGCGGTTAAAGGCACGGGAAATCTCAGCCAGTTGAGAACGTGTGGGCAACAGGTTATTTTCTCTTTGGTGAAGGGTTATTCCAAAAATCAAGACCCCATCGTAATCCGATTTTATCTTTTCTACCGAAAGGCTTTGGCTTCCTTCAAAGGCGGCATCGTCCACCATACCAACAAAATAAACGTCATCCATCAAACTAAAGGAGCTGTTGGCTTTATAGGTGTCTTTCAGTAGTTCCTGGGCTGTTGTAGGTTCATCGGTTACATAGTTCACGGGGACATTAAGTTCGTGAAATAATGACTTTATCGCGTTTAAAAAATCTATCTCTTTGAATAATGTTAGTTTCATTTTTTAGGACTTTTATTATTTACTCCATAATTTTTCTTTTTCCCATTCCTTTGGAAATCCCATCTGCTTTAGCGGAATATCGGGAAACTGAATAATTAGAAGTTTAAACTTCTCAACAAAGTGGTTACCGGGGATAATCGTATTTAATAAGTATATCATACTGCTTAGCGGCATGTACATTTTACCTTTTGTAATATACGTATTTTTCAGCCATATTCCCTTTGTATTTTTTGGTAACTTCATACTTGAGGGAATTTCTCTGTTCCACAGGCGTCCATGGTGGGCACAAATATTACGAATCACCGAAAGGGAATGCATCCAGCTTTCCAGTACAAAAGGATGCCCGATACTAAAATTCCTGGCGATTTCTTTCTTTTCATCACTCAACTTAAGATTTTCATAAATTTTTGACAAGAGTCCTAAACTGGTTACTTCCATCGTCATCCATGCCGGAGGTCGTTTTGGGGAGGAATAGGCACTATTATAATGCTTTATAAAGACCTCATTGGAACGCCGTAACTCTTTGTCAATCAGATTAAGGTCGTAAGTAAAAAAACTTTGATTTCTAAACAGTCGGGCATTTTCATACCAGTTGCTGCCATATTTCAAAGAAAGATGATAAATAATCTGGGTTCGGAGTGCAATTTCTATCCGTTCAATTGCATCAAAAACCAACAGCCTCAGCTTTCGGTCGAATAAATATGTGTTTAAGATTTCATCAAACGATACGCCATGAAAAAATGGGTGGTCAGGGTTATTATTATCCTGGTATGGGTAGGAATAAGCCCGTAAGCGATACAGGCTGATGAAAGAGAGGTAGCGTTTTGCTCTTTCTTCGTTGTGAATAATCAGCCCTCTTCTTTTTAAGATTCTGATTTGTCGGGCTATACTAAGAGGTGGTTTGTTGTAAATCATAGCCCCATAAAAAAAGAAAACCTGCCCGGGTGCGCTGATCTAACGGGAAGCGTGGCAAGTCTTATTGTTTGCAAAGATAGTATCAAATTTGATATTGTCAACATTTTATTCATAATTATTTTCTAATTAACTAAAAACCAGGTAATCAGGTCAAAATTACCCGATTGATATTTTTCACTGGTTTTTATATTTTGTTTCACTCGTTTGATGGCATCCCTGTCACCTTTTCGGAGTTTGGCAAGTAAGTCTGTTGCCTCTTTTCCCATTTTCTTCTGAACAGTACCATCCTCCTGTTTTTCTTCTTCAACAGCTTGCGATTTTAACCATTTATTTATGGTATCTACAAGACCCCGGATTGCTTTTTCTTCTCCTTTGTCAATATCATCCGGCACAAATCTTTCCTTCTCTTTATGAAGAGTTAAGGCATCAAGTACTTCCTTCTGATTCAATAAAACAGGGTTTCCCTCTTTGTTAATGTAAATAAGATTATAGTATTGATAATTATAGTTTATAGTTTTAGGAGGCTTTGCCGGATATCCCAAAAGGGCAATTATACCGGATTCACTGCAAATTTCCTTTTCAGCAACAAAACCGGTATAAACTCCATTAGGCATTTTCTCATATTTTTTTTGATGTTCATTTAATTCAGCCAACAAATCCTGTCTGTATTTTTCTAATGAAAGATCATCGAAGCCGAGACCTTGTTCACTAACTTCAATATCATCCCACGAAGTTTGCATTTGTTCCAACATTCGGGCTTTCATTTTATTTTCAAGGTTTTCATCGTCAGCCATTTCTTTAAATGTATCAGAGAATTCCAATTGTACTTCTGAGCCTGCCAATTTCATTGCAGCCATTCTGTGTTCAATTCTTCCCTGTAAGTTTAGATAAGAGTTGATGTTGTTGGAAGGCCAGAAATTGATGCCAAATATTTTCTTATTTGGGGAACCCAACCGGTCAATACGACCCATTCGCTGAATAATTCGAACAGGGTTCCAATGGATATCATAATTCACTACCACATCAGCATCCTGGAGGTTTTGCCCCTCGCTTAATGCATCGGTTGCGATTAAAATGTCAATAGGATTTTGTATTTTCTGATATGTTTTTTTATCATGAGTTGCTACCCAGTTTATCCACTCTTCGTATTGTTTTTTTTCTGAAAGCAATTCTGTACTTGCTTCAAACGACCATTCTTTTTCTTTGAATAACTTGGTGTAAGGAGCAAATCGTTCAAGGATAGGTTCAAAGTTCTTGCTTTCAATGTCAGATTCATCAGTTTTAGATCCGGTTCCACTCACTACGGCCAGTTTGTCGAAACCCCGGAGTTTAAGTTGTGTAAACAAGTATTCTGCCGTGTCGCGATAGACTGTAAATATTACGAGCTTTTGATTACTATTGTTAATTCCTGATTGCTGCTTATGAACTATTTTCTTCATTAACATATCAAGCTTATCATCCTGACTGTGATGATTGTTTGGAATAGTTGTTTCTTTATCCAGTTCTGTTGCAAAACGACTCATGTTGACCAGCAGATTATCTAAAGCATCGATATCCTTTTTCAAATCTTTTTTATATGAGTTAATGTTTCCGGCTTTGTCAATGTCGGCCAGGCTAATCTTACGTTTTTTCCCCAAGGTGAACTCCTCTAATTTCTCTTCCAATTCTTCGTCATCAAACAAGGCCTCAGTTACTGTGTCAGGCATCTCACTATTTGTTCGGGCTGTCTCATAGTCTCTAATTCTCTCAAGTGCATTCTGATGGTGGGTTAATATTTTTTTTACGGTTGAATGGAATGAAAACCAAGAAGATTCCAATCTTTTTACCATTAAAATGTACATCATTTTGACAAGGAATTTATCACGCTGCACCTCATCTTCAATTGCAGACATTTCCGGCTTTCCAGCTCTCCTGGCTTGCTGTCGTTTTCTCTTTTCTTTAAAGGATTCTGCATAAAATGCAGGCTGATAGCCTGAAAGCATTGGGGGAAAATGATCGAACAGCTCCTCAAAACTTTCAAAATTGCCCATTTCTTTCGGAGTAACAAATATGTTATCCGGCCTTGCTTTAACCGGGAACATTAACTCTTTTTGATGGCCTTCAATCATTGATCGGGTACGCGCCACAGTCAACGAATCGGTTAAAGTAAAGAAATTAGATGGGAGCTTTTTGATGAACTCACCTATTTTCGGGCTTTCTTCCAGTCGCCATTCATTAAATTCTTTTTGGGCTGAACGAAAAGTGTAATCTATATTACGAACGCCAAGCTTTTCATCAAACCCATGAACGTCGCCCTGAACTATTAATTTGAATTGATTTCTTATGTCATTCAGAGAATTGTTGATGGGTGTGGCAGAAAGCATCAGTACTTTTACATCTTCATTTTGCTTTAAAATTTCATCCACAAAGAATTTGTACCTTTTTGATTTGTTGTTTCTCAGGTTGTGGCTTTCGTCTATTACAAATAACTTTGGCTTATCATTTGTAAAAAGCTTGTCAGCCCTGTCGATATATTTTTCCATACGTTCAATTTGCATGTCAGTATGAAACCTGATAAAAAATTCAAGTTTGTCTCGTTCAAATTTAGAATCCTGATCTTTTCTATACCTGTTCCAGTTGTGTTGAAGTTTCTTGGGACACATCAGGATGACCTCTCTCCCCTGAAGCTGAAAGAATTTCATCACTGCCAAAGCACTCCATGTTTTGCCGAGACCTACAGCATCGGCAAGAATGGCACCGTTATACCGTTGCAGCATTTTAATCAGGCTTAAAGTACCTTTTTGTTGGAAGTCATACAGGCTGTTGAAAATCACGGAATTTTCCAATCTACCTACCTGCTTAATAAATTCGGGGTCATCCTGATCCTCTAAAACCTGACTTCCAAATAATTCGAACAACACTTTATAATAAAGTTCCCGCGGAGAATATTTTATGAATATTCGTTCTATTTCTTCTATTAGATATTGCTTAAAAGGTATAGTGTGTGTCTTTCCATTTTCATCAACGAGAGTCTTATCTTTATGAGCTTGTGGCTTTTTCCATAGGTCATTAAACCAATCAGAGAGTTCATTATATTGACTGTTATTGCCTGTTTCAGCAATATTAAGTTCAATATTATTTGTAGTTTTCAAACCTATTCCTGCTTCAGTCATATTCGAACTTCCTGAAATGAAATAGATGTTCCTATCGTCATTATTTTGGGGCATGAAAAGGTAAACTTTAGCATGGCAAAAATTGGGCTCTAATGTTTTGGCTTCAACCTTTTCCAATTTGAGAAACCGGACGGCTTCTTGTGCCAGTTTATTCAATTTAAGTGCTGCATCTACAGTAATATTTTCATTGAGCAAATCCAAAGCACGTTCGTCAACTGCCTCAACATTTACAATATCGCCCAGGATGAACCTGAAATGTTCAATTTTTTTGTTTACGTTAAATGAAAGGTAAGCCAGCGCTCCTACCGTAAAGTATCCCGTAACAATATCCAGTTTTCCTTCTTCTGTATATTGTGTTATCCATTCGTGGACTTTCAGATTTTCGTTTTCGTTGTCTAATATCATGGTTTCTTATTTCTGAACAAGGCTTCCTGTTATTGTTTCTTTTGCGAAGGTAACTTTATTGAAGATGTAAATTTAGAAAAATAACAGACCCAAACCCGGAGAGTAGAAAGGTTATTTACAATATGAATAGATTACTATAGAAGTTTTACCGGGCAAACCTTTAGGTCACCCTGTAATTTCGACCTTTTTCTTTCAACTTGTCGGAGACTTTTTTTATTTCTCTGCTTTAGGCCATAGGTTTTTCCTTACTTTTGAATTTTTCAGGAAAACTATGACAAAGAGAAATATCTTTCTATTTTTAAGTCTTTTACTTGTTGGTATTTCCACAAAAAGTGTAGCACAGAGCCAGCAGAGATACCCTTTTGCCCATCACGAGGATATAAAACTTCGGGTTTATTACAATTTAGGGCCTATCTGGGTTTATGCGGGCAATGTTGATTTGGTGACAGACACCATTACTTACAACGGAACAAAAAGTTTTCAGTTTACCGGGACAGGATCCTCGTTGGAAAAATATGCTTTTATCTTTAAATTGAAAGATTATTACCGCTCCGTTACTGACATGGATGGTTTTAAATCCCTGTTTTACGAGAAAAACACACTGGAAGGTGGCTTTTATATCCATAATATTTATCATTTTCATTGGGATAAGCACTATGTCAATGTCCATACCGAGGCTACCCGACACCCGGCAAAGGACACCATTCTCACCTTGGGAAGCCCACTTTATGATGTCCTAAGTGCCACATACTATTTGCGCATTCTCAACACAAAAACAATGTCCGTGGGCGATACTATTCCGGTTCCGCTTATTGTTGATGGAAAAAAAGAGACTTACTATGTCATTTATGCGGGGAAAGGCAAAATGGTACACAAAAAAAAGCGAATTGTGTGTGATGTCTTTAAGGCTGTGATTACCAGTAGTACTTTTTTTTCTGATACGGATCCGCTGGTGGTTTTTGTAACTGCTGATAAACATCGTTATCCCATATATGTGGAAGCCAATATCATTGTCGGCTCCGTAAAAGCCTTTATGCTACCCTACCTTAATTACAAACCTAAATTCAAGGCTCGTAGGCACTGATGAAGAAATTTCAGATTCATATCATTGCGTTTATCTCTATGTTTTTCTGGGGGATGTCGTACGTGTGGTCTAAAATTGTTTTTGAAGTTTACT
>CAYREN010000159.1:0-9973 GCA_964423255.1 uncultured Roseivirgaceae bacterium
CCTACTTTTTTCATTTCCATCCATCTATATCGATATCCTTTTTTATACGCTGAATAAATATTATTTGGAGAAAGATCACCTTCGTTGGGCATATAGTAATCTACATTCACCTCATTGGCATCCATAAGAAAAGTCCATATTGTTTTACCATCATTAAATATCTCCTGATCACTCATAAACAGTACATATTTTTCACCCTTTACCATAATCTCCCCGCTAAATTCTTCATCAATATCTTCGGTTTTGTTTCGCAACCTATAAACAAAATTGGTTTTATATGATGGGATATTTGAATACTTATTGCTCATTTTATCCAATATTACTTGGGCTTTTTGTTCATCCTGGCCATAAGACAGCCCATTAATGCTTAACAATACTATTATTAATACTAACTTCTTCATTATAAATATTTGACTTTAATATTTAATCTTAATAATTCAAGGATATAATTAATGCTTCAATTATATCCGAAATTATTTATTTTCTGGATTATCCAGATTAATTTTTTTCTTCTATCTCATTCAATAATTGTTCCAGTGCATATTCGTCCTGTACCAATACAATTCTTGCTTTGCTGCCTTCAAACGGTCCAACAATACCAGCAGCCTCCAATTGGTCAATTAATCTACCGGCACGATTATACCCAAGTTTAAGTTTTCTTTGTATCAAAGAGGTACTACCCTGCTGATGTCTGACTATTAATCTGGCGGCTTCATCAAACATTTTGTCTCTATCTGCCAAATCTGCAGCACCAGGAGATTCAGTATCCTCACCAATAAATTCCGGAAGTAAATAGGCAGATTCATACCCTCGCTGTGCCCCAATAAACTCGCATATTTTATCAATTTCTGAAGTATCGACAAAAGGCCCCTGGAGCCTCACTAATTCTGAACCATGAGAGTACAACATATCTCCGAGACCAACAAGTTGTTCAGCACCGCCTGCATCTAAAATAGTTCGACTATCAATCTTGGACGTAACCCTAAATGATAGCCTAGCAGGGAAATTTGCTTTGATAATTCCCGTAATTACATTGACAGATGGTCTTTGAGTTGCCAAAACTAAATGAATTCCTGTAGCCCTGGAAACAGCCGCCAAACGTGCTATTGGCATTTCAACTTCCTTTCCGGCAGTAACCATTAGATCGGCAAGTTCGTCGATTATCAATACAATATAAGGTAAATATCGGTGGCCTTTTTCTGGATTTAAAAGCCTTTTGATAAACTTCTGATTGTACTCTTTTAAATTTCTGCAGCCACCACTTTTCAATAACAGTAATCTATTGTCCATTTCAATGCAAAGTGAATTGAGTGTGTAAATTACTCTTTTGCTATCTGTAATAATCGGTTCTTCGCTATCTGGCAACATAGCCAAATAATGTCTTTCTATTTTATTGAAAAGTGTAAGCTCTACTCGTTTTGGATCGACCATCACAAATTTGAGTTGCGATGGGTGGAGTTTGTACAGCAATGAGGCAATGAGCAAGTTTAATCCAACGGATTTTCCCTGACCTGTAGCACCTGCCATAAGGAGATGAGGCATTTTGGCCAAATCTGCAATGTAAACTTCATTAGAAATTGTTTTACCTAAAATGACTGGAAGGTCGTGCTTGACATTTTTAAATTTTTCGGTTGCCAAAACTGATCTGGCAGATACCATTTCACGATTCTTATTTGGAACTTCTATACCTATAGTTCCTTTTCCTGGGATGGGTGCTATTATTCTAATTCCCAGAGCTGCAAGATTTAGTGCAATATCATCTTCCAGATTTTTAATCTTGGAAATTTTAACCCCTGCATCAGGAACGATCTCATATAAAGTTACTGTAGGACCAATAGTTGCTTTTATACTTCCTATCCCAATTTTAAAATTGATGAGGGTCTCAACTATTTTATCCTTATTCTGCTCAAGTTCCTCCTTTGATACTTGTACATTGTTATGATTATATTCACTTAATAAAGAAAGATCTGGGAATTGATAAGTTCCTAAATCAAGGGTAGGATCAAAATTATCTAGATTTTCTACGGCTTTTTCACCTTCAGTTTTTTCTTCTACTTCAAATGATAATTTATTCTTCGTTTCATCATTTTCTGGCTGACTAATTATCTCTTCATTTTCTATTGATAACTCCAGATCTTTATCTATGGATTTTGTTTCTTTTTTTGCCCCATCAACTATCCAACTTTCTGTTTCAATTGTTTCAGTAACATCTTGGGCTACATTATTAATTTTCTCGTCTTCAATTATTTCACTTTGGTCAGGAGTAGCCAAATTAACTTTCTCCTCTTTACTCGCAAATTTATCCAAACCAATTATACTGGTAATGTTGAAAAAGTATATTACAAAAACTAGAAATAAAAATATCAACAAAACATATGTCCCCCAGCCCATTAAGCCATGTAATATTGTTGCTATTTCAAAGCCAATACCTCCCGTGATATAGCTCAATTGTATAGGATTACTTTCATCTAATGTGATATAGCCAAAGAGCGTACTTAACCAAAAAATAAAAAACAATATAAATTGAAACGATTTTTTTATGGATAAAAGTTCCTTTTTAAATAAAATATACGTGCCTATCAAGAAAAGAAATGGAGGTATTAAAAATGAGGCGATACCAAACCATTTAAAAATAAAATAATGACTTGATTTGGCACCAAAATATCCAAACCAATTGTTTATTTCAAATCCCGATTCTTTAACATCTGAAAATGAAAATGTTTCAATAACACTTTGATCAGCCTTTCCAGAAAATAAATTTGATATAAATGCAGTAATCAGAAAAAAAGATAATGCTAGCAAAAATAAGCCTACTGTCAGATGTAGTCTCTTATCCTTAAAAAAGCCAAATTTTACTGAAAGCTTTTTCTTCTCCTTTTTCTTCTTTTTAAAGGTGTTAGACTTGTAAGTATTTTTGCCCATTTAAATTTTCAAACCACAAAACTAATGAAATGAAGAACATTTTAAACCCAAATAATTGGGAAATAATTATTGAACCACTAAAAAGCTAAAATACCATCTATTGATACTTGTCTCGTGAATTATCTATCACTAATTATCAAGAATTGAATTTACACATGATAGTGCCCGATTTATAACAATTAATTTCTTGAATCGTGCATTATAAAACGTTTGATAAACAATTTATCTTATGGTTTTCGCAATTATTAATTCTGCAAGAATTTATTTAGAAAGAATTAATTGGAGAATTCAAAAGTGATTTATTGATCTTTTTTATTAGACTGGGGCCTTGGTAAATAAATCCCGTATATAATTGTACTAAACTTGCCCCCGCTTCTATTTTTTCTTTGGCGTCTTCGGGTGAATTAATTCCTCCTACTCCAATTATTGCAAATGGAGTATTTGCATTATTCTTTAGGTATCCAATCACTTCTGTTGATCTATCTTTAATAGGTTTACCACTCAAGCCCCCATTTCCGATTTGCTCCAATTCTATATTGTCACTTTTTAAAAATTCTCTATATATTGTAGTATTTGTTGCAACAACTCCTGCCAATTTTACATCTTCGACAATTTCAATAATATCATCCAATTGTTGGTTAGACAAATCTGGAGCAATTTTTAATAGAATGGGTTTTGGATTTCTTTTGTTGCTGTTTTTTTTTTGCAACCTCATTAGTAATTGTTTTAAGGGTTTTTTTTCCTGAAGATCTCTTAAGTTTGGTGTATTTGGTGAGCTTACATTTACTGTGAAATAATCCACGTAATCGAATAATACCTCAAAACAATGTTCATAATCTCTGCTGGCATCCTCATTTGGCGTTGTTTTGTTTTTACCTATATTTCCGCCAACTATCACTTTAGACTTTCTTTTTTTAAGCATTTTCAAGGCGTGGTCTACACCTTGATTATTGAAGCCCATCCGATTTATAAGTGCCTCATCTTTTTTCAATCGAAACAATCGAGGTTTTGGATTGCCAGGTTGACCTTTTGGAGTTACAGTTCCTATTTCAATAAACCCAAACCCCAAGGCCGCAAATTCATCTATAAATTTCGCTTCTTTATCAAATCCAGCAGCCAGTCCTACAGGATTCTTAAACTTGATTCCAAATACTTCACGTTCTAATTTCTTATTGCTATATCCGAAAATTAATATAAGCAAAGATTTACCTCCTGGAATTTTGCATATCATTTTCAATAAAGTTGTAGTAATATGATGAGCCTGCTCTGGATTGAGTTTAAAAAGTATGGGTCTTAGAAATTGCTTGTACAAAATTATTATATTTTAAATTAGATCAATTCTTTTAGATATTATGTCATTTATTATTTTATAAAACTTAATAGGCGTCATTGTTCGCCAATTATTTACATTTAGTTTTCCTCCCAGGTTGATATAGTTATCAATGTTATAATTTTTCCATTCATTGGTTACGAAATCATGAAAATTTATAGCAGCGATCCATCCATCCTCCACCTCATCAAACCATTCTTCATAGTAACAATCATCTGACCCATGGAAATTATATACATTTTCGCCAATTAAAATAAATTTACAAATGCCATTATTGTTAAGGTGGTCAACTACATTTCTTTTCAGGTACATAATGTCATTAGAAATTGCATCATTCCATTCTCCAATTAGTTCAATTATAGCATACCCAAGATCATATTCAACACATAACAATTTCAAATAAAGTGTTTCAGAGCCAATAAAGTCCCAGGCAGGATCAATATAATAATTGTAAATGGCATCTTGATAGAGATTATAGTTGTACTGTTTGCCATAAAATGGTGAGTATTCATCTTGTGATGAATCATAATATTTAAGCCAAGAATAATATGGGACTATTTCGTGCAAAATCCAATTTCATTTATTTTAATATTCCAACAATCTTAAACTTTTCAAAAACTCTCTCGTCATGGGGTGCATCCTTTAATTCATCTGTCAAGTCCTGACCTGCCCAGTGTTCGTAATGTTTGCCATTAACCCACATTCCAGAATTTGTAAGTTCATATATATATCCTTTATATCCACACCAAATCTCGTCTCTGTCTTGTCCATTATAAAGTGATAGTTGCCTTTTTGAATATATATGGAACTGTTTAATTTTCATTTTGTAAAAGTCACAAGAATTTTAATAGAATTTAAATTTTTTTATAGAAAGATTAATTTTTTTAGGAAGGATTAGATATGTATGATTTTTAAAGATTTAGGTCGTTTTGAGCTTATTATTAGATAGTAATTTTTTGGTAATCAATAATAAATGTAAGATAATTGGATTCAAATTTACGAGCACAGATTATTATACAATATTTAGAAAAAATTGTATTTTTATTTGATTTTATTTTTAATCATAAAAATAAATCAATTATCTTTGCTACGGATTTTTTACAATTAGTTGATTTTAATGGGCATACTAATTCCTTTATTCTTAGTAATAATTTGTTGTGTTGTAATTTGGAGGGCAAGTGATGGTTTTACTGTTGCATCAGATTATATAGGGCGAAATTTATCTGAAGGTGTAAGAGGAGCAACTATTAATGCAATTGGGAGTTCTCTACCTGAACTTTTCACAACTTTTTTCTTTTTATTTTATTTAAAAGACGTTGATGGGTTTTCGGGAGGTATAGGCACAACAGCGGGAAGTGCTATTTTTAATGGCATGATAATTCCAGCATTTGTCATACTGGTTGTTATTCTTACTGGCTTGGCGAAGAACATAACTGTATCTCAGAAAGTGCTTTTCCGAGATGGTTTTTCTCTTATCATTGCAGAATTTCTATTTATCATAATTATAAGCGGGAGTGCTCTTTATTGGTGGCATGGCTTATTTTTAATGGTCATTTACTTCATTTATTTGACATATATGCTCATATCAATGAAAAAAATTTCTCCGGAAAACCAGCAAGGAACTCCTCAGTTTAAATTACACGAAGAAAGAAAAAGTACCTGGCATTATTTAATAACATTTGATCTTGAACCAATTTTTATAGGAGAGAAAAGAATATCTAATAAAACCGCTTGGCCTCTATTGATTTTCTCTACTTTTTCAATTGCATTTACTTGTCTTCTTCTTGTTCAGGCATGTGAGTGGATTGGAAGTGCTGAATATACAGTGCCATTTTTAGGGACTTATGCAGGGCTTGATATTCCAATTGTCTTTGTAGCTGTAATATTAGCTTCAGCAGCATCAAGCGTTCCCGACACTATTATTTCTATGAATGATGCCAGAAAAGGAAATTATGATGATGCAATTTCAAACGCTCTTGGGAGTAATATTTTTGATATCTGCTTTGCTCTTGGCTTCCCTTTATTTCTTTATACTATAATTTATGGTCCAATTATAATGAACGAGGCAACTATCGAACAGAGTTCCGAACTGAGAATGCTCCTTCTTCTGCTTACAATTATAGCATTTGGAGTTTATACTTATCGTAAAATAATTAACAGAGTTCAAGCTTACATACTTTTAGGTATATATGGAATTTTTACTTTGTATGTAATTGGTAGAGGAGCAGACCATCCTGTTGCAAATAATATTGCCAATATCTTAAGAGAATTAGTTTCTTATCTAGATCTTTTCTGATATTTATGATTCATGGTCAAAAGATTTTCACATTAGATAACAAGGAGATATTATTATAGTTTTAACGTTTTCTGAATATTTTATTTCACAATAAATTATTAATTGATATTTTCAATATTCAAAAATAGTAGTAAATTTTGCTGAGACTCTTTGTACCCTAAATCGTCATAAAAAATGGAAAGTATTAAGTATTTTTTCCCAATCACAGGTGTAATAGCCTTATTGTACGTCGTTTGGAGATCTTCATGGGTTTCTAAGCAGGAGGTAGGAACTGATAAAATGGCCGAAATAGCTAGTCATATCTCCAGAGGAGCTATGGCATTTATTAAAGCTGAGTATAAAGTACTTTTAATATTTGTAATCGCATTGGGTGTAATTCTTTTATTTAAAGGATTTACGGAAGAAGGTTCACATCCATTAATAGCATTATCTTTTGTTGTTGGGGCATTTTGTTCTGCATTTGCGGGATACTTGGGAATGAAAGTCGCAACTAAAGCAAATGTTAGAACCACCAATGCTGCAAGAACCTCTCTTGGCAAGGCACTTGAGATTGCATTTATAGGTGGATCAGTAATGGGCCTCGGCGTTGTTGGGTTAGGTGTATTGGGTCTAAATCTACTTTTTATTCTGTACACTCATTTATTCGGTATTGATTTTGATAATATTAGTAAAGTAATAAACGTACTAGCGGGATTTTCCTTAGGGGCATCTTCTATTGCTTTTTTTGCACGAGTCGGAGGAGGGATATACACAAAAGCTGCTGATGTTGGTGCAGATTTAGTTGGTAAAGTTGAAGCTGGAATTCCTGAGGATCATCCTCTAAATCCGGCAACAATTGCTGATAATGTTGGAGACAATGTTGGAGATGTGGCCGGAATGGGAGCAGACCTCTTTGAATCTTATGTAGGTTCGATTGTAGGAACTATGGTTCTTGGAGCAGTTTTTGTCGTTTTGCCTGAATTTTCTAGCGACTTTAATGGTCTTGGAGCCGTACTATTGCCCCTTGCCCTTGCATCTGCTGGTATTCTTGTATCAATTGCAGGTACTTTTCTCGTGAAGGTAAAGGAAGGAGGAAGTCCACAAGCAGCACTTAATTTGGGTGAATTAGGATCCTCTATACTGATGATAATAGTTTCACTCATATTGATTCTTTTTATGCTTCCTGAAAGCTGGACATACAATGGACACACCTATAAGGCAATGGGAGTTTTTTGGGCAACAATAGCAGGATTATGCGCAGGTCTGGGAATTGGGAAGATTACAGAATATTATACAGGCACAGGTACTAAACCAGTGCTTTCGATAGCAAAACAATCTTTAACAGGTAGTGCAACGAATATTATTTCAGGACTTGGCGTAGGAATGATGTCTACAGCAATCCCAATAATTTTAATCTCTATTGCAATATTAGTATCATATCATTTTGCAGGATTATACGGAATCGCCATTGCCGCAGTTGGTATGCTAGCAAATACTGGCATCCAGTTGGCAGTTGATGCTTATGGCCCAATATCTGACAATGCTGGAGGAATTGCTGAAATGAGTGAACTTCCAAAAGAAGTTAGGCAGAGAACAGATAAACTTGATGCAGTTGGTAATACTACTGCTGCAATTGGAAAAGGATTTGCCATAGGTTCTGCAGCATTGACTGCTTTGGCTTTGTTTGCAGCGTACACTCAACAAGCCAATGTATCTACAATTGATATATCAAAACCAGTTGTTATGGTAGGATTACTTTTGGGAGCAATGCTACCATTTGTATTTTCTGCATTAGCAATGAATGCTGTTGGAAGAGCTGCAATGGCAATGATTCAGGAAGTTAGAAGACAGTTTAATGAAATTCCTGCTTTGAAAGATGCCCTGGTAATTATGCGAAAATATGATTCGGACCTGGAGAAAGCAACGGATGAAGAAAAGGAAATTTTTCGTAGAGCTGACGGAAAAGCAGAGTATGATAAATGTGTGGAGATATCAACAAAAGCCTCTATCAAAGAAATGATTCTTCCAGGAATTCTGGCTGTTTCTACTCCAGTATTGGTTGGTTTTATTGGAGGAGCAGAAATGCTTGGCGGTTTATTGGCGGGTGTCACGTCATCTGGGGTTTTGATGGCAATTTTCCAATCTAATGCAGGTGGTGCTTGGGACAATGCAAAAAAACTATTTGAAGAAGGTGTGAAAATTGATGGAAAAATGTACTACAAAGGCTCTGATCCACATAAAGCTGCAATTGTAGGTGACACAGTAGGCGATCCATTTAAAGACACATCAGGACCTTCTTTAAATATCCTTATAAAATTAATGTCAGTAGTTGCGCTGGTAATAGCACCATCAATTGCACAACCAGTCAATTCCTTTGAGTCAAATAAGAAAGATACAATTGAAAGTATAATCACTAACCATGCCCAAAGTGAATCTTCTAATGTTGATAAGAATGTTATTAAAACCCCAGAGGAATCAACTTACGAAAGTTCCAAAACTATAGGTTTTAATAAAGTAAGTTCAATTAGTGATTTTCATTTTGAAAATGAATCTTTAAAATTGAAAAAACCTGATATATAGAAAATATTTCAGATTGATACACAAGCGGGATTTCCTGCTTTTTTTGTTTTATTTCTATACTAAATCTTAAACCTTCAAATTGACCTTTTCAATTCTTAACCTTATTTTTGCAATCTACAATAATGAATGAAAATGAATAAATCGGTAATAATTCTTTGTGCTACAGACTTTGGTAAAGCTGTTTTAGAAGTTTTTAAAAGTAATGAAGTGATGGTTTATGGTTTTTTGGACGATGACAAAAAACTTCACGGATCAGAAATTGAAGATACTACAATATTGGGGAGCATTGATAACAATGATTTTCTAAATATTATTGGTAAAGATTGTGATGTGTTTGTTGCTTCAGATGATAATGCATGGAAAGCTACAATAATTAAATCTTTAAGAAAAAATCAAAAATCCATACCAATCAATGCTATTCATTCTGAAGCTCAAATTGCAAAATCAGCAACCTTGCATCATGGTACATTTATCAACCAAGGAGCAACAGTTGGTGCTAATTCTGAAATAGGAAACCATTGTTTGATCCATTCGGGAACTATTATTGATTATAATGTAAAAATTGGTGATTTCGTACAGATAGGAGCTGGAAGTATAATTAATACCGGAGTACATATTGGCGATGGAGCATTTGTTGGTAGTGGCGTTACAGTAGTAAGTGGGATAAAAATACATGAAGGCGCAAGAATTGGCGCGGGATCTGTTGTGATCTCAGATGTGAAGAAAAATAATACTGTTTTTGGCAATCCTGCTGCGTCAATTAAGTAACATTAAAAATCAAATGAATGTGACGGTATCGAAATTGAAATTATTTATTTTTCAAAGATTGATGCTACAAGACATTCAAAATAAATACACAAACAGAT
>CAYREN010000160.1:0-9913 GCA_964423255.1 uncultured Roseivirgaceae bacterium
GACTCCATATCAAATTTATACTATGAAAAATCCAAGTCGTATAAAAGCGTTTGGGATAGCAATGTGAGCTGGTTTAGAACTAAAAATGAAGATAATTCGTGGATGAAATGGGAAGGCAAGCATGTTCATGGTCAGGGATGTATGGAAACCAATCCATATCAACAGGGTTGGTTTGTGCCACATGATATTGAAGGTATGAAAGAGCTCATGGGCAAGGATTATTTAGTGAAGGAGCTTACAACGTTTTTTGATAGCATACCATCAGACTTTCTTTGGAATGATTATTACAATCATGCCAATGAGCCGGTTCATCATGTGCCTTTTCTATTTAATGAATTAGGCCTCCCGCATTTGACACAAAAATGGACGCGTGCAATTTGCAGGGGAGCTTATGGAACAGGCGTTCAGGGGTATGTAGGAAATGAAGATGAAGGCCAGATGTCAGCTTGGTATGTGCTGGCGTCAATTGGTATACATCCTATATCACCAGGAGATAATAAATATCAAATTACCTCTCCGGTATTCTCAAAAATAGAAATAACCCTGAACCCTGATTATCACCAAGGGACTAACTTTACAATCATTGCTCATAACAATTCTGATGAAAATATCTATATCCAATCCATGAGACTTAATGGGAAGGTATTGGACAGGTATTGGATTTTTCACAGGGAAATAATAAACGGAGGAACTCTGGAATTAGAAATGGGTAGTAATCCAGCAATAAAATAAACAACGTCGAAATAAAATATAAACTAATGAATAACAGAATTTTAACCTACTTATTATCCTTGATAATATTAATGTCAAGTTGTTCTGCAAAGCAACAAAAAGAAAATAGAAAAGTGCCGGTTGGAGTAGAGTTCAAAAAAGAAACTTTGAAAAGAGTTGGATCACGTGGCGACAACTGGTGCATTACCTGGATCAAAGATGGATCTCAGATTACATCCATGGACGATGGGAACTGGCTCAATGTGGAGCATCCTTTTGGCGGATTTCATAATCACTTGTATAGACTCAAGGGTGATGCCGAAAACTTTCAAAGAGAAGATATTCCTAACTACCCCGATTTTAGTGGCGAGGAAGGTAGCTGGTTTGGCTATGGTATCGTGGCTATTGATGACATAATATATTCAGTTGTTTCCAAGACTCCGGGAACAAGTTGGTCTGGTCCATTCACAGGAATTAAATTATTGAAATCACCGGACAACGGAGACTCTTGGTTTCGTGTTGACCGAGATGGAAATGAATTAATCCTCAACGCCCATGATAGTATGCGAAATGTAGTAAATGAATCAGAAATGTTTTCTCTGGAAGAATTTGGAATGCCACACAATGAACAACTTGCTTACCCATTTTCCTTTTTTGATTTTGTGCAAAATGGTCAGAACAACTCAGCAGCCAAAGATGAATACCTATATATTTATGCTCCCGAAGGAGCATTTGCACACAAGCTAACCATGGCGAGAGTTCTGAAGAATAAATTGGGTGACAGAAGTACATGGCAATATTTCACTAAGTACAATGACGAAAATCTACCCGTTTGGTCAAGTGATATTAATAAAAGAGGATATGTGCATGAGTATCCTGATAAAAGTGCTAAAGGTCATTATTTTGGTTGGTATTCCTGGCTACCTTCAGTAGTGTGGAACGAAGGGCTTGGACTTTATATCATGGTCAATGGTGGCACTTATGCCGGTCATGACATGACCAACTCTGATGAAGATTACTTCGATGGTTGGATGCATACAGAGACCGGCAGTCTTGGCTTTTGGTATTCAGAAAATCCCTATGGACCATGGAAGGAAATATATTATACAGATTATTGGATTGTGGATGATGAAAAAAACAGGACATATCAGCCAAAGCTTTCGCCAAAATGGATTAGTGATGATGGATCAGAAATGACATTGATCTGGTCGGATGCGATGGCGAATGATAAAGGGCAATCACATGCAGATAATTACATTTGGAACCAGATGAATATTGTCATACAATTAGAATAGATAGAGTATTATCATACAATTTATTTATCCAATATTAATTAATATTTTAAAGCAAAAATTTAAACTAATGAATAACAGAATTTTAACCTACCTATCATCCTTGATAATATTAATGTCAAGTTGTTCTGCAAAGCAACAAAAGGAAAATAAAATAGTGCCAATTGGAGTAGAGTTTAAAAAAGAAACTTTAAAGAGAATTGGAGCGCGAGGAGACAACTGGTGCATTACCTGGGCCAAAGATGGTTCTCAAATTATTTCCATGGATGATGGAAATTGGTTAGATTTTGAGATGTCAATTTTTGAGATGCACAACCACTTGTTTCGAATAAAAGGAGATGCCGAAAACTTTCAAAGAGAAGATATTCCTAACTACCCTAACTTTAGTGGCGAGGAAGGTAGCTGGTTTGGCTATGGTATCGTGGCTATTGATGACATAATATATTCAGTTGTTTCCAAGACTCCGGGAACAAGTTGGTCTGGTCCATTCACAGGAATTAAATTATTGAAATCACCGGACAACGGAGACTCTTGGTTTCGTGTTGACCGAGATGGAAATGAATTAATCCTCAACGCCCATGATAGTATGCGAAATGTAGTAAATGAATCAGAAATGTTTTCTCTGGAAGAATTTGGAATGCCACACAATGAACAACTTGCTTACCCATTTTCCTTTTTTGATTTTGTGCAAAATGGTCAGAACAACTCAGCAGCCAAAGATGAATACCTATATATTTATGCTCCCGAAGGAGCATTTGCACACAAGCTAACCATGGCGAGAGTTCTGAAGAATAAATTGGGTGACAGAAGTACATGGCAATATTTCACTAAGTACAATGACGAAAATCTACCCGTTTGGTCAAGTGATATTAATAAAAGAGGATATGTGCATGAGTATCCTGATAAAAGTGCTAAAGGTCATTATTTTGGTTGGTATTCCTGGCTACCTTCAGTAGTGTGGAACGAAGGGCTTGGACTTTATATCATGGTCAATGGTGGCACTTATGGTGGTTATGGAATGACGGATTCTGATGAAGATTATTACGATGGTTGGATGCATACGGAGACCGGCAGTCTTGGCTTTTGGTATTCAAAGAATCCATACGGACCATGGAAGGAAATATATTATACAGACTATTGGATCGTGGATGATGAACTTAATAGAACCTATCAGCCAAAACTTTCACCAAAATGGATTAGTGATAATGGATCAGAAATGACTTTGATATGGTCGGATGCCATGAAAAATGAAGCAGGTCAATCCCATATTCTAAATTATAAATGGAACCAAATTAAAATTAAGATTTTGATTGATCAGAATTGAAATAACTTTAAACTGTAATTTATCTTTTCAGAATTTATTTAATGCAAAAAGCAAATGTTAAATGAATTTTACTAAACTACGAGTATTATATGAAAACAATAAAAATTGGGTTGATATGTGCGATCTTGACATTATTCATTAGTTATGAAAATAGCTTGAATGCATCAAAAAAGCATGGAAATAAAATAATGAGTACAAAAAAAATATTTGGAAAAATGCCTGATGGCAAGCAGATATATGTATATAAAATTGAAAATAGAAATGGAGTAACGGCTGAAATTATTAATTATGGAGCTATTTTAGTGACATTAAATGTGCCTGATAAGAATGGTAAAATGGATGATATTGTACTCGGCTACGACAATTTGCGGGAGTATGTGAATGATCCATATTATTTTGGAGCGACAGTAGGTCGGGTAGCTAATCGCACTGGAGGAGCTCGCTTTGAGCTAAAGGGAAAAACATACAATCTTGCTCCAAATACATTGCCTGATTTCGGGAAGAATCATTTACACGGTGGGGTAAAACCTTTCAGCAAGGTGGTTTGGGAAGGGAAGGAATTTCAAAAAGGAGATGAAATCGGTGTCGTCTTTAAATATCTTAGCAAAGATGGTGAAGAAGGATACCCGGGAAATGTCAACTGCCAGGTGACATATTCTATAAATAATAAGAATGAATTAAAAATTGAATATCATGCGACTACAGATCAGACTACCATAGTAAACATGACGCACCATAGTTATTTTAATCTCCAGGGAGCAGGGAATAATTCAGTGCTCGACCAGCAAATACAAATTAACGCTAATAAATACACGGTAGCTGATGATGATCTTATTCCGACCGGGGAGATAGCAGATGTCGATGGTTTACCAATTGATTTTAAATCCAGTCATACTATTGGTTCGAGGATGCACCAAATGCAGGAAAAAAAGTTTACCGGTTATGATTTAAACTATGTTTTAAATCATTCGGCCCAGAGTGCTCTGGATTTTGCAGGCAAAGCGTTTGATCAGAGAAGTGGCAGACTGCTTGAAGTGTTCACTACGCAACCTTGTATGCATTTTTATACTGCTAACTTTCTTGAGGGCAAGCCTGGGAAAAATGGTAAAAAATATTTAAAATACGGTGCATTTTGCTTTGAGCCCCAAGGATACCCAGATGCGGTAAACAAACCACAATTTGATTCGATAGTTCTAAATCCTGAAGAAGAATATAATCAAACAATTGTGTATAAATTTTCAACACCTAAATACTAATACCATCATGGAAAATAATGAGATAAGAGACGGTTTAATAATTCCTGTATTGAGTACACTGTCAAATGAAGATTATATTTCATTTTTAGAGAAATCATATAATTTATTAAATAGTTTTCCTCAATATTTAAGCGAAAGCGAAGGTTTAGAATCACTCGAACTTGCCCATTTAATTCCGCAGGTTCCGGAAACCATTCTCACGATTTATATTGGAATAAATGATGCTGTTTGTAACAAGGGCTTGGTAACTCCATTTTTACCAAGACATGCACATAACAACGTATTTGTCTATGATCCTAGAGTGTTTGCAGGAGAGAGTGATATCCCTTCGGGAACCATAGACGCCAAAGCCGTAATCAATGGTTTTCTTCCTCCAAATGAGTCGTGGAGTGATCAATGGACATATGTGATGATCTCAGATCCTGCAAGAACATTCGAAAGTTTGTGGAATGAAAAGGGGTATATCGACATGATACCTGCAAAGTTTGAAGACTTCACCATGATAAGCGATCACAATAAAAGCAAGGTTTGCACATTTATTGATCCTCAGGCATTTGACCATCCAGTAAATAAGAGTAGATATTATCTAAAAGCTGCCAGAGACCTTGGTGACAAGTTGGCTGGTAGCTTTGCAATTCCAGATTTTCTTCATGGCGAAACAGAAGATTTAGCTCCTGTGGTACTTAAACAAGGCGAAAAGCTGTATGTTGCACGAGCAGACTTTCAGCCTTGCGCTCATTGTTGGAGCAATATATATTCAGAGAATGAAGATTACGCAGTTGTCAATGAAAATTCTGCTGTGCCGTTGAATTTGGTCATATCCAAACCTCCGATTGATTCAAGGTATCGAAAACAATTAATTCCTCCAGCAGGAAGTGCCGACAACACAACGGATTGGTTTTATAGAAGTGATAACTTGCTGAGAACTCCAATCAAAAATGGTCATATTGGAGGTTAAATATTGAATAAATATTATACATTAACAGTCTTGGGGTATTATATATAACCAGGCGAAAATTTAAAAAAAAACCACAATCACATGAAGAAGACATTATTATTATCATCTCTTGTTGCTGCTCTGGGAGGGCTACTATTTGGGTTTGATACTGCTGTTATTTCAGGGACAACTTCATGGCTATCTTCCTCGTTTGAATTATCAAAATTTGAGCTTGGATTTACAGTAGCCAGTGCTCTAATTGGAACAATTATAGGAGCTTTGACCATAGGTAAGTTAAGCGATAAGTACGGCAGGAGATACGTATTATTTATTCTTGCCATACTTTACTTTATCTCTGCAATTGGCTCGGGAATGGCTTGGGACTGGTACAGTTTTATTTTCTTTAGGTTAATTGGAGGATTAGGTGTTGGAGGTGCTTCGGTAGTATCACCAATGTATATTGCTGAGATATCACCGGCAAAAATAAGAGGTAAAATGGTTGCGGTAGCTCAACTGAATATTGTATTTGGAATGGTGCTGGCTTATTTGTCAAATTATATCATCAGTGGTATGGACCTTGGAGTTATGGAATGGAGATGGATGTTTGGTGTAGAAGCAATTCCGGCAGCTTTATTTTTTGTATTCCTATTTTCTACTCCTCGTAGCCCGCGTTGGTTAATTGCTAAAAACCTTATTGATGAAGCAAGGGTTGTTCTTGATAAATGTGGGACTGATTCAGGAAATGTAGATGATGAAATCACAGAAATTCAAAAGTCATTGGATTTACAACATCATTCCCTGAAGGAGCCATTTTTTACCAAGAAATATCGAACACCCATCATGTTGGCAGTATTGTTGGCATTGTTTAACCAGCTCTCTGGAATAAATGCAGTTTTATACTATGCTCCCGAAATATTTAATATGGCAGGTTATGGTAAAAGTGCAGCGCTATTAAATAGTATGGGAATAGGTGGTGTGCTATTTATTTTTACTGTAGCAGCAATGGCGGTGATCGATCGAGTGGGCAGAAAAAAAATAATGATCATTGGTTCTGTCGGATACATCATTAGTTTGAGTATGATCGCCTGGTCATTTCTTACATATGGAGATAATTTTACCGAGAATGGAAGTATGTTGGTATTAATCAGCATATTTCTATTTGTAGCATCGCATGCATTCGGTCAGGGTTCAGTGATATGGGTTTATCTTAGCGAAATATTTCCCAATAGAGTGAGAGGTCGGGGACAATCTTTGGGAACAGCAACTCATTGGATCGCTGCAGCAGTAATATCCTGGACGTTCCCTTTAATTGCTGAAATGTCAGGCGGATATACATTTGCTTTTTATGCGTTTTGTATGATTCTGCAACTGCTATGGGTAATATTTAAGATGATAGAAACGAAAGGAATATCCTTAGAAAATATCCAGAAAAAATTGGAGATAGAATGAGTAAATGATAGAATGAAAATATTTTGATGAAAATAGAATTAAATATTTTATATAAAGACCAATTTTATGAAAGTTGTAACTTGCGATTTTGCAAACAAAACGAAATGTTTCTTTTGAAGTATAGGTTTATAAATGGGGTATTAATAGCCCTTTTGGGAATGTTGATTTCAAATTGTCAAGAACCTACAAAAGCCTATCCGGTAGAGGCAAAGTTAGATTCTAAAGTAATCAGAAGTAGTGAATACGGAGATAATTGGTTTTCTACTTGGGGTAGTGATGGCGCCCTTTATACAGCTCAATGTGACGGCAGAGGATGGTTAGACGAAAATGGAAATCAGAGGGAGTTTAAAAATAATCAAATTTGGCGTTTAAGCGGAGATCCCGAAAGTGGCTTAGAAGCCGAAATGCTTGATGGTTATCCTGACTATTCCCGCACAGGTATCACAGAAATTTATGGACCAATAATCCCTCCGGATACAACAACAAGATTCCCTCTTCCAAATAGCAAAGAGCGGGATGGCTGGAATTGGTATGGATATGGAATCGTCTCCATCGATGGTAATATGTATCAATTTTTATCTCATTGTGCCGATCGGTATGGCTGGGGATGGTTCGATGGAACTCAACTGATTTGGAGCCCTAAAGGAGATACAAAGTGGATGCGCTGGAATGGCACAGATGCAGGAGATCGTGAACGTTGGCTTTTGAATGAGGGAGGAAATAAGATGATGTTTTTCAATGAACCTGACTATGCCTTTTCATTTATATCAATCGCACAGTTTGGTCAGGATTATAATGAGAATAGAGACGGACATGTGTATCTGTATTCTCCGGAAGGAAAATTGAAATCATACATATTGAATATGGCCAGGGTAAAAAAGGAAGATATTTTGGACAGAAACAAGTGGGAGTATTTTACTCAAATTAATAAAGATGGAGATGCAGAATGGGCAATGGGCGATATTTCAAAAAGAGGAATTATGTACCAGTTTCCTGAAGGTTGGGGATTTTATTCTTGGTCTCCAAGTGTGGTTTGGAATGAAAAGTTAGGCGTTTTTATTATGGTGACAGGCGGAACCCAACGCCCCGGAACAGGCGACCCAATGGCAACTTGGCCGCATAAAGAATCTGGGAGTTTGATGATGCTTTGGTCTGAAAATCCATGGGGCCCATGGACTCAGTTTTCTTATATAGAAGATTGGAAAGCCGAAAGAGAGTCGAACAGGCACTACCTTCCCCAACTTAGTTCAAAGTGGATTTCTGAAGATGGTACAGGAATGTATATTATTTTTTCAGATATGGGGCCAGATGAGCCCAGAAATTACAGATGGAACATGATGAAAGTGAATATTGAATTGAGTAAGGAAAAATGACGAATTAAATTCCTTACAATTAAACTGAATCATTTTTATTAAAAACGAATAGAATCGGCAGACGCAGATCTGACCGGAGGAAGGCATGGATATTTTATGTTTTTTGCGCTCATATGTCCTAATATTTCAATTGAATGGCATTAATCTGATTTGGGTGATTTTAAAATGATTGAAACAGTAAGGTATATCTCTCAAAGAAATTTAAAAACAAAAGGAGAATTAATAAAATGAAATGTATAGAGATTAAACGAAAAGTTATTTTAATCGCTATTGCACTATTAGCTTGTATCACCAATAATATTTTTGCTGAGGATTACAACTTTTGGAACATCCAAAGAAAAGGTGCTAATTGTTTTAATAAAATACCTACCGAACAATGGTTTCAGGATGCCAACGAACTTGGCTTGGAATGGGTACGCCTGGCCTATGACAAATGGGATTCAGAGCAGAGAGATTTCCTGATTGGTGACGCGTCAAATTATACTGGACTTGTAGAAAAAGATTTAGATAAATTGAAACAAGTTATATTGTGGGCCCAAAAACATGATATCAAACTGGTTATCGCACCTTTAAGTTTACCCGGCAGCAGATTTTCACAAAATAATGGTTTCAAGCATGATTCAAGATTGTGGGAGTCGTACGATTATTGGGATCAGGCAATCCAATTTTGGAAAGATTTGGCTAAAGAACTCAAAATGTATGACGACATAGTGGCATACAATATCATCAATGAGCCACACCCTGAATTGGGCTCTGGTGTTGCAGAACACTACAAACCCGGAGATGTGTCAAGGTTTTACAATTGGTACGATAAGATGCAGAATACTCCAAGAGATATTTATAAATTCTATGGGCAAATTATCAAGGAGATCAGAAAAATTGAGCCAGACAAATCGATTATGGTTGATGCAGGATGGTATGGTCAACCAGGGGCATTTTGCTATTGGCCTGGAGCATTGGTAGACAATAATCTATTATATGCTTTTCATATGTACGAACCGTACAATTTTACCTCCAACAAGAATTTCAAAGAAAAGAACAATTATGAATATCCTGGACAAGTTCCTTTTGGTGTAGACAATATTTACTGGGATAGGAATACAATTGACAAATATTTTCAGCCATTTTTAGCTTGGGTAAATGAGCATGGAATTCCAAATAACCGAATTGTCGCTGGTGAATTTGGATGTATGAGAAAAAATGAAGGCGCTGACAGGTATTTGACGGATATTATTAATTATTTTAATGACCATCATTTTCATTGGGCTTTTTATTCTTTCAGGGAAGATGAATGGGACGGCTATGACTATGAACTGGGCACCAAAGACCTGGGTTGGACGTATTGGCAGCGAGTGGAAAAAGGCGAGCATCCACCATTACCAAGAAAGGACAATAAATTGTTTGATGTATTAAAACAGGAATTCGTAAATTGATGATAGAATTAATTTAATTGTATTGATATTGTTTCAGGCATTATACAACAAAGGAGTAGATCCGGTTAAGTATCTTGAATTTCCAGTGGTAAATGCAGGATAACATCATCATCTTGTGAAGGCCGGATACACATGAGC
>CAYREN010000161.1:0-9868 GCA_964423255.1 uncultured Roseivirgaceae bacterium
CAAGTTTTGTGATTTATAGGTTGCAACCCTGGCATATAAACTTCAATAAAAGAATTGTAAAGTCTCCCAAAATATATTTTTATGATACGGGTTTAGCTTGTTATTTATTGGGGATGAGAAATAAAGAAGAAGTTAACATACATTTTGCCAAAGGAGCTTTGGTTGAAAACTATATTATTACCGAACATATAAAAAAAACATGGAACAATGGTGAACCATTGAACTCGTATTTTTGGAGAGACAGTGCAGGCCACGAAATAGACTTATTATTAGAAAACGGAAATAAACTGAAAATTGTTGAAATCAAATCTTCTAAAACAATTAAGCAGAATTTCTTCAAGGAGTTAAGCTATTTTGAAAAGTTAGCATCAAATTATAAAATAGAAAAACATATCGTTTATGGTGGTAATGAATCCCTTAAACAATTTAACACACAGATTTCACCTTGGAATGAAACGGATTTTTAGTGTTGGCCATTTTAAGGAGGTTCTGGGAAGGTTTTTAATATTGGTAAATTACTTGTAAGCATGAATTTTTATTTCTATTGTAACGACGAAAAACCAGATTGTGTAGGCGAGTGTGGCTCGAGATAGGAAAATCGAGATTTCAATATTTCGCAAGATTAATTAAATCATTACTGAAAAGTCATACCGGATATCTTTACATTTGATATCTGTAAAATGCTGATAATTAAAACTAATCAATCAGACCATGAAGAATATTCGACCAATCAGTATTATCACTATTCTGGTATTTGCAATAGCATTTCGATCATTTAGTCAGGATTCACTTAAAGCGAATGATTTTATACATAGAAAAAATGTAATCAGGTATAATCTAACACCAAACATAATGGGATTTTCAAGTGCGATATTTGGATACGAGAGAGTTGTAAAATCTCATCAGTCCTTCTCAATAAATGCCGGTTATCTGAGTATAGGAAAATCCAATAATAAGGAGAATGAGGATTACAAATTGACTTCAACCAAATCAAGCAGTGGATTTAGTATAGCTGCCGACTACAGGTTTTATTTAAAAAAGGAAAATAAAAACCCGGCGCCCAGTGGAATTTACTTAGCACCTTATTTATTGCATTACAATTTAAATCTTTCAACGGGAATAAAAAGTTTAACCAATAATTCAACAAATGCGGATGTGATAGTTGATTCAAAAATCAGGATCAATAATATAGGGTTAGAGTTGGGTTATCAATTCAATATTAAAAATCGTTTTACAATTGATTTAATTTTGGTAGGACCCTCTTACGGTGGATATAGAGTAAATATGGATGTGGTGGGTGATGTTAAACCTCCGGATGATGATCTTGACGAAACTCTGGAGGCGTTAAGGGATTTACTATTTGCAAAATACCCATGGCTCGAAACACTCATCGATGAAGGACAAATAGATGTACGAGGGAATAAAACTCATTGGGGGATGGGTTTTAGATATGTTTTGCAAATAGGTTATAGATTTTAATGATCAATTTTACTTATTACTCATCCTTATGAATCAACTTGATATGGTCAGACAATAATTACTGTAGTTGTTAAATGCACTTATCGAGTAATAAATTTTCTCCGTGATTTTATTATATTATTTTAATTTACTATTTTGAATTTTAATGTTTACCAATGTAAACTAAGTAATTCAGTAACATTTGTGTCAAATTCAAGATTTACTCACCGACCTCAAATCAAAAATAATCAAAGTATAGTTGTTTAAAATTTTATAATCCGCCATGACTGAAAATATTGACCACCGCCAATTAAAAATAAATGCTTTTAATTTTTACCCAGATATAATCCCAACGGAAGAAATGCACCCCTCTTCTGCGAAATTTATTGTTGTAGAAACAGGTGACGAGCGTGGCAAGGGATTGAAAGGAAAAGTTCCTTTCATAAAAAATGAATACGTGGCTAAATTGTCAGGAGTTCTCGTAAGTCAAACAACACTCAATACCATCCAGATAAGTCCAACGCTATATTTTTCTGACCAATGGTTTTGTCGATACCTCTTGCATAGTTGTGATCCTAATTTAATTATCAATGTAGATAGCCTGAGTGTTCGTGCATTAAAAGATATTTCTCCAGGAGAATATCTTACCATCGATTATGCAACAACCGACGATAAAGTTACTTTTCAATTTGCCTGCAATTGTGGTGCTTCAAATTGTAAAAAATGGATTACTGGACGTGCTGAAGAAATAAATGATGAAGGTCAATTATACCTTAATGAAGTTGGCAATTAATTTTACTTGCCAAATACCATATCTTTCATCCAAGCCTTGCAGTTTTCTGACCACATGTTATGCGATGAACCATCATTTCTTCCCAAACCATATCCGTGGGCTCCACTGTTATAAATGTGTAATTCACTAGAAACACCATTTTGTAAAAGTGCTTCATAAAATTTTATACTGTTAGCAACCGGAACAGCTTTATCATCTGCAGAATGAATTAATATTGTCATCGGTGTTTCAGAGGTCACTTGTTTTTCGTTAGAAAATCTTAGTATTTGCTCTTTGGAAGGATTTTCACTCAAAAGATTTTTCATTGAACCTCTATGCATATAATCCTCTGACATACTGATAACCGGATACATCAAAATCATAAAATCAGGCCTACTCGATAATTTTTGAATTGGATCTTTTGAATCCAAAACACCATAATCAAAATGTGTACCTGCCGTGGATGCAAGATGACCACCTGCAGAAAATCCCATTATCCCAATCTTGTCTGTATCTATTCCCCAATTAGATGAATAATGCCTGGTCGTACGAATGGCTCTTTGAGCATCAATGAGTGCTACTTCACTTTCGTCTGTGATATTATCTGATGTTGGTAAGCGATATTTAAGTACGATGCCTGCCACGCCAAACTCATTAAACCACTTGGCGATATCATGACCTTCGTGCTTTATGGCTAATATACCATATCCTCCTCCGGGACAAATAACAACTGCGGCACCGGTAGCCTTTTCCTTTTCCGGAAGATAAACTGTAATTGTTGGATCTTGAACATTTTTTACGTGTCCCCGGTCAGTTATCTCTTCTTCCTCAATGACACCATTAGAAAAAGGAATTTCCTCTGGCCACAACTTGATTATTTTTTGACTAAATGCTGTGTTCGATAAAACGAAAAACAGAAATACGGAAATGAATTGCTTTTTCATGAGATTGGTGTATACTATTAATATTTAAATTTCGATATTTTTAAATTACTTACGGAAGAAAAATAATGCACTTTCCTCATTAATAAAAGTCTATTCAATAGGTTTTGAAATTCTATACAAACACCTTGTTGGAAAATGGTCAGATATTTTCATAGTGCGATCTACCCGGAAATCAATTGCTTCGATGTCATTTTTATAAAAGTGGTGATCAATGCGAAGAAAAAAGAGGAAACTATTTAATGAAAACCCAAAACCATTTCCTGCTTTTTCAAAACTGTTATTAAAGTACCTCTTTAATTTAAAATAATTATAACTATATGGAATTTCATTCAAATCTCCACAGATCAAAAATGGGTATGAGCAATTAATTGTATGTGCAATAAGTAGATCTATTTGGGAAGACCTTTTTTTTGCACCTTGATTTAACTTAACAATTACGTCTTTTACTTTTGATTGAAAATTATCGAGGCTTCTGAATTGTTTAAATTTAATTGCCATTGATGCAAGATGAATATTATAAATTCTGATTGTATCATTTTGAATTTTGATGTCAATAAATAATGCCAAATTTACACTGTTTTCATCTTCCCAAACCAAGCCTGAATTAATTATATCATATTTAGTAAAAATGGCCATACCTTGATATCGATACAAACCTTCAGTTTTTATATCGCAAATGAATGAGTTGTAGTTATTCGATTTTAATTTTTTAGTTAGATTATAAACGGGTCTTTTGCTATTAGAAATATACTCTTGGATACATTTTATATCTGAAGTATCTGCAGCCACCCAATTAATCATTTCTGAAGAAAGCTTACTATAAGTATTGAACTTTTGAAAATATTTAACATTGAAACTCAATACAGAGAAGTCGAACTCTGCATTTGAGGACTCTCCTTTAAAACTATATGTAATAAGTAAAAATGGCAATCCAAATATTAAGGTTGCTAATGGAAAAACCACCAGTTTTCTTTTGAATAGAATTACTATAATTAAAAAAAACAGATTTAGGATTAATACTATGGGGATTGAAAAACTTATAATGGCAGCAAGCCAAAAAAATTCTGGCGGAACAAGTACACTGCAAAAGCTAATGATACTCAATACCACAGGTAGTGTCAAATACCAATGTTTAATAAAATTATTTAATAGTTCTTTAAGCAATTGACGTTGATTGTGAGAAAAAACAGTTAAAAATAAAATTCTTTGAAATGTAATAAGAAAATATTTTTAATTAATTCCAATTACTTCAGTTGAATTTCGAATTAATGCCGCTATTTTTACCCTGTAACCCAAATATATAATAGTTAATAAATTCATTTTTTCTATTCAATAATTTTTCAATATGCCTGATTCGCAATCAGAAAATGTAAATATCAGTTCATTAAAAATCCGTTGGCTGAATGGAGTACTGCTATTTTTTTTAATTTATGCAACACTTAGATACAACGTTTTCAAGGGCGTTTATGCCATTCATTTCCCTTTGTATATAGTTAATAAAGTTGTGAGTGTATCCGGAATATTATTTCTGGCACTAAGCTATGCTTTTGGAAAAATTAGTTGGCTTAAAATTAAAGACAAGCAAAAGAAAGTTCAATTTGTGAAATTTACTGGACTGGTAGGATTTTCGCTTATCGCCATGCATGTTTTCATGTCACTATCGATTTTATCTCCATCATATTATGCAAAGTTTTACGATCAGGGCATGATGAACTTTACTGGAGAAATGAGCATGGTAATGGGAGTATTTAGTTTGTATTGTTTTTCTATACCTGCAATTACAACAATACCTTTTATGCAGGAAGCAGTGGGAATAAAAAGATGGCAAAAAGGACAAAAAATGGGCTATCTTGGTCTTTTGACATCTTTATTGCATACAGGTTTCATGGGATTTTCTGGATGGTTCGATATTGATAATTGGCCAGGGTATATGCCTCCACTAAGTCTTATAGCAACAATATTAGCATTCATTCCATTATACTTAAAATTATTAAAATCTGCACCATCTGATCGAGATAATTAATTGAACAATGAAAAATAAAAGTGGTTTTAAAACTGATTGGCTTCCTTTTTATGATGTTTCATTATTACCAATATAAACTTTGATACACATTAAACTGCCTTTTTATTATATTAGAAAAACTAAATATCCATTTAAAAAATAATACCATGAGCATAAAAGAGACCGGACATCATTTTATTGCAATTTTTGGTGGAGCAGTTGCAGGAGCTGAAGCAGCCTACCAACTTGCAAACCGTGGCTTTAGAGTTGTTGTGTTTGATCAATCTCTATTGCCATATGGAAAAATTGAAGATGGTTTACCAAAATGGCATTATAAACTCAGAAATAAGGAAGAAAATAACATCAATGAGAAGATCCTCAACCCCAACATCAGATTTGTGCCAGGGGTAAAATTAGGCAAAGATGTAGATTTCGAAGACCTTCAAAACTGGGGGTTTACAGCTATTATTTTGGCAACCGGTGCATGGAAAGATAGGCCATTATCTATTGATGGCATTAATGATTTTGTCAATAAAGGACTTTATTATCAAAACCCATTTGTATATTGGTTCAATCACAAACACGAACCCGATTATAATGGCCCTCAAATGGATGTTAAGGATAATGCAACAATTATTGGTGGAGGTCTTGCCTCACTTGATGTTGCCAAAATATTCATGTTTGAAACAGTTGAGAAAGCACTTAAAAATAAAGGCATCGATGTCAATTTATTTAATCTGGATCATGGAATAGATAAGGTTCTAGAGAAACATGAATTAACACTGGAAGATCTTGGATTGAAAGGTTGTACACTTTACTATCGTAGAAGGGCAATGGATATGCCACTTTCTCCAATGCCTGCAGATACGCCTGGGAAATTGACAAAAGCACAAATGGTACGCCAAAAAATTCTTGCTAATTATCAAAAGAAATATCTATTCAAATTTCAACCATGTTGCATTCCATCAGAAAAAATAATAAAAAATAACACACTTGCTGGTCTTCGTTTTCAGAGAACCAAAATTGAAAACAACAGAGTTCTTCCCATAGAAAACGATTATTTTGAAGTTGAATCACCGGTAATTGTCTCATCCATTGGGAGCATCCCCGAAATGATTGAGGGCATTCCTTCTGATGGCAGTATTTTCAAGATCACAAATCCTGATAATTGCCTTATCGATGGATTTGATAATGTTTTTGCCATCGGCAATGCGGTGACAGGTAAAGGAAATATCAATGAGTCTCTAAAACATGGCAGAGAAATATCTTCAGAAATCATGGATCAACATCTGGATTGGCAACAGGAAGATTACGAAAATTGGCATCGCCAAACTGCTGTAAAAGTCTATAAAGATATCGCCAAAATTATTGAAGTAATACAAAAAAGAAAATTCATGCCCGATGATGTCATCCAAAATATCATGGATAAAACAGAAGCATTGCAAGAAAAATCAGGATATGATGGTGATTATGCAGCTTGGTCAAAGAAAAACACCCCGCCCCGACTTGAAGATATGATTTAACTGGATAATCCAGAAGGTAGTTAATGAAAATAATAAAGAGCTAGCAACTTTGGCATTGCTGGTTTATTTCAAAACAATCATCTCTATTTTGGTTTGACAGGTATTTTTATTTTGGTATCTGACCATTCGCAAACGACCAATACATTTGAGCCGTCTTCTTCAAACCTAATAGTAAATTGTTCAACAGATTCGTTGCTTTTTTCCGCCGGAACCATGGTCTTTAATACGTCAAGACTATAATCAGGATCTGAATAACCCCACTTGTTTACTTCAGAATTTAATGATATTTCAAATTCATGTTCACCTGGCACAGCGTATATTCGATAATTGCCAGCTTCCACATCCTGGCCATTGAACAATACATCACGATCAAATGAAATCTCTGTTGCTTCATTAGCTCCGAGTCGCCAATAAACTCCATGGGGTAGCAATGCTCCATCCTCTTTTGTTCCAAATATCAATCTTCCTTTTTTTGATGGTCTGCTATATGGGATTTCTATAGAAATATTATTTTTTGCATACTTTACATGACCGAAGGGGCTAAGGGTTCTGTTTCTATAATTTAAATAAAAAAAACCAATAACTAATAACACGGCAAAAATGCCTATTCCTATTAATACTTTCTTTTTCATAATTTTTATTTTATTTACAATTCATGGTCACCAAAAAGCTATTTCAAAGTACTATAATTGAATAACATAGGAATAAATTTATTGAAAATGATATAAAATCCAATAGAAAATTGATATTAAAACAATGCGCTTACCTGCATTCTTCCAATATGAATAGCTTCATTATCTTCCGATTTTCTGCCTTCATAGCTTATAGAAAGCTGCAATCCCATAAGAATTTTTTTCTGTATCCTCATGTTCCATGAATAATTCTTCCCGGGCTGCAACGCCTCCAACATTTCATATGCCACCGGCGTATTGGTATCACCGAAATACTGAATATCACTATATTTAAAAAATGCGTCAACTGACATTTTCGATGCTTTACTAATTCTCAAATTTCCTATTAACTCATGAATCATTGCTTTTTCTCCAGGCTCACCGTCAAGATTAATCTTATTGGAGTAACCATACAAAATTGATAATCTGAACATCTTGCTGGGCTGCCATGATAGTTCGGGGAGTACCTTAAATCTTTCGATGGTATACTTTCTGCCTTGTAAAAAATCTGAATTACTATTGGAAATTCCCCAAAGGTACAATAGTTTAATATTGTAATTTTTACTTAGGTTATATCTCGCATTGGCAGAATAATCTTCCCTTTTTCTGCTTTCAAAACCCTGTGACATTAGTTGTTTTCGCGAGGCTCTAAAATATCCAAAATCGAGCCCAAGCCCGGGATTTGATCTATTATAGAATATTCTGCTACGAATTGTTTCTTTGAGAGATAGAATATCCTGCTCAGGAATATCATTGTAAAACGGAAGTATTCTGGCCAATAAATCATTGTTAGTAATGCGTTTCACTATGTTCCAAGAAGAAGTACTGGTAATTTTTGAAAGTAATTGTTTAATTCCCCCAGTCTTTTTCCAGATTCTTGGCATTTCAAAATTTAAGCGGTAGTTAAAATTATTTTCGTATGCAAAAACGAATTCACTTGTTGGAATAAATATTTTTATATAATTCTTTTCATCAGGATTGATAGCAATATAAAATTCACTCAATTCCTGTATTCCATTTCCATTATCATCTCTCCAGGTATGCGTACCCTCTCCTGTGGGAACTTGCACATAAATAAATTCACGCTTCAAAACCCTCCCATTTCCAATCGCATAAGTGAGGTCTGATCTGATATGGCGTTTGAAAAAACTTGCATACCAGTCTGTCCTGATAATAAGCGTTTCCTCTTTTTTTGGTGAACCGGAAACCAGATAATTGTTATTATTTCTATATGTAAAAAGGAGGTTGAGCCTTTGATTGGCATTGAAATTAGAGTTGATAAAAAAACGAGTTGTTCGAGATTCGTTGCCTTTTATCAATTCGCCTGCACGTGGACTTTTATCTTCTCTGATGCTGTATGAAAGTCCAAATTTTACTTTTAAAGAGTCGTTGCTATTTATAAAAAACATATGTTCTCTATAATTCATTGCTGTGCTGGTGATAGAATCTGAAATACTCACTTCATTTTCATCTATGGTCAGCTGATACCCTGGCACAAATATTTTTGTTTTATAAAATGCCTTCGCATTTATCCTGTTCCAATCGGAATTGAAAGATTCTGTAACATTTCTAAGAAAAAATACGTCCGAAATGAACTGGAAATTTTTAATGCTTTTGGAAAAGTCAAGGTATTGCTGGGTTCCATCAACAAATATGTCTCTCTTCCTTTTTACCAACTTATACCCAACTCTATTTAGTGCATTTTTTTCTACCCCTATTCCAAATGTCATAATGTGATCAGCAGACTGATCTTTATTTTCAGCGGGCTTATAATTCCAATTCCTGTCAAATTCTATATATCTGAAACGATCAATAGGATTGAAGTATTTATTGTCAAACTCATAGTCAATCTTAGATGAAAAAAAATAACTCTTCAAAAAACCAATTGGTCTGTTTTTAGATTCAAATCCACTCTTTATTGCAAAACCATTATCGTCCTCCTTATCCAAATCTGAAAATAAATTCAAGTCACTTTTAGAAAAGGCTCCCTCGGTATAAACGCTTTCATATTTACTGATGTCAAAAGCCCCTCCAATTGTAATCATGTCTTTTCGGTTGGGTGCAGGAATTCGAATGATTGGAGCATAATTACCTTGCAACACACTTCCGATTGGCGATACCCATTCAAATATTCTACCATTTGCAGTACTATTAGTGAGTATATAATCGCCTTTCCCTTTTCCTAACTCTGTGTAAGTGACCCTAAATAATTTAACTTCCTGATTTGTCGAATATCGAAATACCTGGACAGGGTTTAAGTCAATATCTAAAGAATCAACCAATTCATATAAAATCTCATCGGGATTGTAGGCTGTCTCCTTCGCACTGATTTTAAAAGCTTGATCTAAATTATCACCTATGTTGCTCATTAATTCTTTGTCGTCATCATCAAGGTTGACGGTAAGAGGTTTATTTGGATTGTCCTTCTCAGAATAGTAGTTAAATGAAAAACTTGCCTTGCCTATTTGCTGATAGTGACTTCCGGTAATTATACTTCT
>CAYREN010000162.1:0-9850 GCA_964423255.1 uncultured Roseivirgaceae bacterium
ATATAACTATTTTATAGAACAGAATTCTATAAATAATATTAACGAATAAAGTAAATCAGATTCTATAACACGCTATTCCTGTAGTGTAGAATAATAAATCTTAAGTTGAATATCATCTCTTACCATTACAAATTGATTTACAGAAATAATTGAATTCCAAAGACTTGGTTGGCCTAAGAGTAGATTTATTTCCGAGGTTGTTCCACTCGTTATTGATTGTATATAATTAGTAACATCACCTATATATTTCCCTTTGTTTTCAGATTTGTCTTTTATAAATGGAATTCGTCCTACTGTAGCAAATGTTCTAGTATTATTGGTCGAATCAATTCGTTCCACAAATTTATTATTTTCATCTGCAATATATAATTCAATAGAACTTGATGGCCTGAAAAAGTTATTGTAGTCTTTAACAGGAATAACAATCTCAGCTTTATTTATCACCAAATGATCGATTGTATCTAAAAAATTCAAATACGACTCAATATTAAGTTTTGTTAAAATACCAGAACTCCCCTGAACATAAGAAAGACCATTATCTGTTTCAAATTCTGTATGGAAATCGGGGATTCCATCTATAGGAGTTCCAGACTTGTCAAGAGTGATATTATTGTAATATCTTGTTATGTTTTTTGCTTCTGTATCCCTGCCATCAAAAATAAAATCAAAAAAAGTGGTGTCTTTTAAGTCATGTATGTATAACCTTAAAAAGGTCGATGGGCTTTCTGCAAATATACCAGTAATTATTTCACTGCCTTCCTCTGGCACAAATGCTAATCCATCATAAAATTTCCTGAATTCAACATTATTATTAAAAGTCAAAGTATCAGTTTTAGCCTGATCTAAAAATCTTAACCCCAGTTCATCTGACAATCTTGTTGAAAAAATAGTATCAATTATTCCAAGGGAATCAAAAGAAGATACTTCAAAATTAAATTCACCAATAGATTCAGTATTATAAGGAGTTGTATTTCTTGTTAAATAAAGGGAGTCTAATTTTATTTCATCCGTTAATTCATGTACGAATATCTTTTTATTTCCTGTAAACTTTTCTTCTTCACCATATAAATAATTAACATTGATCTTCAGCACCAAACTATCAAATACAAAATCATCGTTTGGTCTGAAACGAGCTGCACTGAGGTACAAACTTGAAAAAGATATTGAATTTATTTTCCCAAAATCTTGAGTCGAATAACTTCCAACTAAAAATCTGCCTCTGGTAATAAGCCTTCCTGTTTGGCGATCAAATTCAATACGAGTAGATATATCTGATACTATGTCTTCATATTCAATAATTGAATTAGAAATAGTCATTTCATCAAATTTCGCAACAAAAACACCGTTTTCAGGATTTAGTTCTATACCTATCTCACCTGGTTCCTCACATGCAAAAATAATAAAGGCTAATCCCAAGATTAGCCCAAGTTTCCTAACCCACAAGGTCATTGTACAAATTATAATATGACTCTTCGTAATTTCCGTCTTTTTCAATTGTATCGATTAGTACTTCATCATTTTTTTCTATTGACGCAAACACTGCATTCAAGCCATTTTTAAACTCACTCTCAGATTTGATTGTCACATCTGCATATTCAATTCCCAACTTGATAAATCCTTCATAATCTGTTGATCCAAGTGAACCAAGCATGTCGTCTTCAATATCCATCATTTTGACCTTTTGAAGTAAATCAATTCCAAATTTATAATCAAATGGAGTGTCGTATACTGTAAATACTGTTTTAGCATTTTGAAAGATTGGATCATTTTTATAGGTTGTTTTAAGATACATTGGAATCAAACTTGTCATCCAATCATTACAATGAACAATATCAGGAGCCCAACCCAACTTTTTCACAGTTTCTAATGCTCCTTTACAGAAAAATATAGCCCTTTCATCATTATCTTCATAGAAATTGTTTTCTTTGTCATGAAAAACGCTCTTTCTATGAAAATAGTCTTCATTATCAATAAAATATACTTGTAATTTTGCATTTGGAATTGAAGCAACTTTGATGATCAATGGCTTTTCTTCTTCACCTACTGAAATATTGATCCCTGAGAGTCTTACAACTTCATGTAATCTATTTCTCCTCTCATTAATTAACCCAAACCTTGGAACCAGAATCCTGATTTCCATTCCCCTTTCTTGCATTGCTTGTGGTAATTTTCTTACCAAATCAGCAACTTCTGATGTTTGAAGAAAAGGATTAATTTCACTGGCTACATAAAGAATACGATATTTTGACATAATTCTACTAGCTTATTTATTTTATTCAAAATTGATCACAAAAGTACGTAATTAATAGTATAACTCAATAGAATATAAAAAAGAAACAGTAGATTTGCACCCTTTTTGAAAATGCCATCATGAAGACCTTTTTTGAAATTCAAAATCTGCGCAATTATGTTAAGCAATTAAAGCTTCAGGAAAAATCTATTGGGTTTGTACCTACTATGGGTGCTTTGCATAAAGGGCATCTAAGTCTAATTCATGCATCAACAGAACAAAACGATATCACCATTTGTAGTATTTTTGTAAATCCCACACAATTTAATAATGCTCAAGATTTAAAGATTTATCCTCGAAAAATTGAAAATGATTTATCTGAATTAGAAAAAACTCAGTGCAATGCAGTATTTATTCCACTAGCAGATGATATGTATGACAAAGACTTCCTTTTGAATTTTAATTTCGATTATTTAGAGAATATCATGGAAGGTAAATACAGACCAGATCACTTTAAGGGTGTTGCTTTGATTGTAACTAAATTATTTAACATAGTACTTCCAGACAAAGCATACTTTGGAACCAAAGATCTACAACAATTAACATTGATAAATAAACTTACCAAGGAATTACTATTTGATATAGAAATAGTAGCAGTGACAACGGTTCGAGATGAAGATGGATTGGCAATGTCTTCTCGGAATAATCTATTAAATCAAAAAGAAAGGAAGAATGCAACTGAACTTTATAAAGCACTCCATATTGCAAAAAATAAATTACTTGATGGAGAAAGTATAGTATCTGTGCAAAAATTCATTAACCAGCATTTTGATGCAATAGATGCTATAAAACTCGAGTATTTTGAAATTGTAAATACAAAAGATTTGAAAAAAACCATAGATATTAATGATGTATCAAATGTATCATTGTGCATTGCTGGGCACCTTGGAAATGTCAGATTAATAGATAATATATCACTAATTTAGCATAAATTTGTTGCTGAAATTTGACTAAAATGTTAATAGAAGTTGTAAAATCAAAAATTCATCGGGTAAAATTAACTCAGGTCGAGCTACATTATGTGGGCAGCATCACCATTGATGAAGAAATTATGGAAGCGTCAAATCTCATTGAAAATGAGAAAGTTCAAATAGTAAATATTAATAATGGTGAGCGACTTGAAACATATGTAATTAAGGGAGATAGAAGTAGTGGACAAGTATGTCTTAATGGTCCTGCTGCCCGAAAAGCACAGATAGGAGATATTATCATTATCATTTCATATGCTTTGATAGAAATTGAAGAAGCTAAAAAGCATAAACCAACCATCATTTTTCCTGACAATAACAATAAAATAATTGGCTAACAGAACCCGTAAAATTGCCCTTGATGTTCTTAAGTACTCTGCTACATTAGGAATTGCCACATTTCTATTATGGTATGTTTATAAGGATTTTTCAGCTGAAATTCTTATAAAACAATTTAGAAATATAAACTACTATTGGATATCTATTTCTATTTTATTGGCTCTATTTAGTCATTACTTAAGGGCTTACCGATGGAATATTCTATTGGAGCCATTAGGATATCAATTGAAGACAAGCAGAACATTCATCGCAGTAATGGTAGGCTATTTTGTCAACAACCTTATTCCAAGGCTTGGAGAAGTTACGAGGTGTGGAATTTTGAAAAAAAATGACCACGTTTCAATGACTTCGGCCTTTGGTAGTGTAGTTGCAGAAAGGATATTAGATTTAATAATTCTAATTGTCCTAGCTACAATAACTTTTCTAGTAGAATTTGACAAATTAAATCAATATGTAATAGATAAATTCAGAGATAACCTTTCTGATACAGAATCAATTTATGGATTGGCCTTTTCCGCACTTGGTATTTTAGTATTCATTACTATATTAATATTTATTCTTTTCAAGATTTTTAGAGAGAATTTACGCAGAAACTCCTTTTACATAAAATCACGACAATTCATCCTGAAAATGTTAGATGGCTTTTTATCTATTAGAAAGATAAATAACCAATTAGGTTTCTGGCTTTCAACCTTCACAATTTGGTTTTTGTATTATATGATGCTCATTGTTGTTTTTTATGCGTTTCCTCCAACTTCAAATTTAGATCTTATTGCTGGACTTACAATATTAATAATGAGCGGTTTAGGCATGTCTGCTCCGGTTCAGGGTGGCATAGGTGTTTTTCATATTTTGGTTAGTAGTATACTGGTACTTTATGGCATTTCTGTAGAAGAAGGAAAAATCTTTGCACTTATTGCCCATACCACCCAATTCATGACGATCATGGTATTTGGAGGAATTAGCTTTGTGATAAGCGTGTTTATGAAACCCAAGTCAAGTGATGTCATCAGCGAATAAAATTATAACTTTTTCTGAAGCCCAAAAAAAAATTACGCATTGGAAATCCAACGGAGAAAAAACAGTTTTTTCTAATGGTTGCTTTGATATTATTCATGCAGGTCATGTTGATTATCTGGAAAAAGCAAGACAAAAAGGAGATCATTTAGTTGTTGGTTTAAATACCGATAAATCTGTAACGGTAATTAAAGGAAAAAATAGACCTATAGTTGATGAAGTATCTAGATCAAGAGTTTTGGCAGCTCTTGAATTTGTCGATGCAGTAATTTTGTTTGATGAAGACACTCCATTAAATTTAATTAAAACGCTCAATCCAGATATTTTGGTAAAAGGAAAAGATTACGAAATTAGCAACATTGTTGGAGCTGATTTCGTATTGCAGAATGGAGGAAAAGTTGAAACAATAGAATTAACAGAAGGACATTCTTCGACAAACGTAATTAATAAAATTAAGAATTTAAAATAATAAAAATGATACTTATAATCGGTGTATTTTTCATGATTTTGAGCTTTCTTGTTAGCTCCAGGTTAAAGAGAAAATTTAAAAAATATTCTCAAACACCTCTATCATCAAATTTTAGCGGAAAGGAAATTGCAGAAAAAATGCTTGCTGACAATAGAATTTACGACGTACAAGTAGTATGTCATCCCGGATCACTAACTGATCATTACAATCCTGCAAATAAAACAGTTAACCTAAGCGATCCAGTATTTCATGGAAGAAATGCAGCTTCAGCTGCAGTTGCCTCACATGAATGTGGCCATGCCGTACAACATGCTACTGCTTATCAGTATTTAGAAATCCGGTCAGCACTTGTCCCTTTGCAAAATGCAAGTGGCAAAATCTTAAACATCATAGTGATAGCCAGCATTTTTGGAGGGTCGATGCTCTATTCAGTATTTCCAACAGATCTTGTACTTTTAACTATAATTGGCGTTTACTCAGTATTAACACTCTTTTCAATTGTTACTTTACCCGTCGAATTTGACGCAAGTAAGCGGGCCTTACAGTGGATTGATTCAAATGGTATTGTTACGGCTCAAGAACATTATATGGCAAAAGACGCTTTAAAATGGGCATCACTAACATATGTCGTTGCAGCTCTTGGGTCGTTAGTTACCTTGCTCTATTTTGTTTCAATTTTCTTAGGAGGAAGAGATTAATCCCAACTACTGAAATTTAAGCAATTGTTGCTTGATTATGTATTTGACTAAATACTCAAAGAGAAATGGGTTCATTTTAGTATTCAATATATTATTGTAGTCAACCTAACACTTATAAAATTTTATTGTCTTTTTAGAACAACATCTTTACTGATATCCAATAAACATAATTACCAATAAAATCAAATAATGTTCCCAAAGCACCAGTGACGCTATCTCATTCTTGAAATAATCCGTGATAATGGGTTATTCACATTATAGTGTTATTACATAATAATATTGTACTTATTTGATATAACTCTTGATATTCACTCATTTTTTACGCAATTTTGATGAGATCATGCCAACCTCAAAAATAATTCTAATTCTAATTTAATTGCACAATTCTTAGATGGAAGATTATAACAAGATTATTGAGTCATTGAATGTACATTTTAAAAAAGCTAATAATATTCATATTACTCAACCTATTACCATTGAAAATTATTATGATGTAGAAAATACTGTTGTAAAATTAAATAATGGAGAAATAAGATTTGGTAAGAAAAATGAACTTGTCCAAAAAGGAGATATTCTTTTTATTCCTGGAGGTAAAAATGTATCTATAACTTTTGGTTCTGGAAAATCTGTTAGCCTTTCAAATGATGATTTTATTTCAAGAAAGGAAAACTTTTTTAATAGTATTGACTTAAATTTCCTAAAGGAAAAAGAAATTGAAAGTTTTTCATATGTAAACTTTGACGCCAAGGTTTTTGACTCCGTAAATTTCTTCGCATCTCTTGATATTCCTCCATTTGTAATTCATAATAATTCAAAAATAAATCCTGCTGTTGAGACTATTATTGAAGAAACTACTTCAATTATGCCAGGGCATGAAAGGATTATAAATTTAATTACTGATCACCTAGTGGTAGAAATAATTAGGTATGTAATAAAAAATCAATTATTTGTGGAGCAACTTGCTACAAATAGCACATACTTTAAAGATCCAAGACTTATCGATATTTTCGCCTATATCAAAGATCATCTCGACGGCGATTTATCAAATAAAAAATTGGCATCAGTCGCAAATGTGTCTGAGGATTACGTTGGTCAATATTTCAAGATGTTGACGGGAATAAATCCACAAGATTATATAGAATATCAAAGAATGGAGCAAGCAGTCAGCCTACTCAGAACATCTAAGAAAAGCATCATGGAGATAGGCACTGATGTTGGATACAAGGATACTGCCTATTTTTGCAGGAGATTTAAAATGATGTTTGGAATACCAGCTGGGAAAATGAGAAGAAGAGATTCTCTTATGAATGTATAATCCGTACCTTGTTTATTTGGTCACGGATGTTGGCCGCTTTTCCAATAAAATTATTGCTTTTCTCAATCGCTGTACCAACAACAACCATATCGGCTCCGGATTTAAATGCTGATTCAATTTTTAATGAAGAATTTATCCCTCCCCCAACAATCAAAGGAATATCTATTGAATTATTTACTTGCCAAATCATTTCTGATTGCACTTCCATTTTAGCTCCGCTACCTGCATCAAGATAAATTAACTTCATACCTAACATTTCTCCAGCAATAGCAGTACATACAGCTATTTCATTTTTAATTGTTGGAATTGGGTTAGTTTGACTTATATGAGCAACTGTAGTATTGCTATCATCTCCAACCAAAATATATCCAGTCGAAAGAACTTCAATATTTGAATTTTTTAGGACCGGAGCTGCAGTTACATGCTGACCAATTAAAAGATCAGGATTTCGCCCGGATATTAATGAAAGAAAAAGCAATGCATCAGCAGTCTTATCAATATGAAGGTTACTCCCAGGAAACAATATCACTGGAATATTTGATTTTTCTTTTATAAATCTAACTGTTTCCCTTAAAGAATCTTTTACCAAAAGACTCCCTCCTACAAAGAGGAAATCAATTCTAAATTTTTCACAAGTTATTAGCAGTTTGTTGAGCGATATTTCACTATTTATTTTATCAGGATCAATTAAAACAGAAAGTGACTTTTGATTATTATTTTTTTTTGCAACCAATGATGTCAGAATCTTAGTCGCTCGCATTTTCATTATTTTTATTGTAAGAATTCAACTTCTTCTTGGCCGATTTCAAGATGAATTCAAATGCTTGTCCTGATAATTCACTAAATAGTTGATCAAAAAATCGTTGATATACTCTGTTAGATTTTGGTCTTCTATAAGGATTTTCAGTTTTTACTTCTTTACTGAAAAATCCCTTCAACACAATTGCCGATAATATAAGACCTACTCCTACGCCTAAAGTAATTTTTCCTATTTCTGCTATTTTAGATTTTGACATCTCCAATTCATCATTAAGCTCATCTCTAGTAAATTGAGATTGCTTCTCAAGCAGTTCAATTTTCTGTTTAATTAGTGTCTTGTTGATCGCTGTCCTGCTCATCGTCTTGTTTTGTCAAAGTCTCACTAAAAAAAGTTTGAAATAGATGGTTGGTAAAGATCTTATCCTTCAAAACAATTAGAAGAATACAAATAACGAAATAAATCAAACCAACTAGCGCAAATCCAATTGGACTACTATCAAATAAATTGCTAAAGAAAAACCCGAGTGCAAGGCTCAAAAAAAACAACATCAATATTCCAAAAGAAAGTATCAATGCCACAATAGCAAAACTTGAAATTATACCAACTAATTGTTCCTTAACTTTTAGCTCAAATATTTTCAGCTTCAATTCAATAAACCTGGAAAGGTGATTGATCACCTTGTCAAAATTAAGAATATCAAATACTCTATTTTTGCTCAATTGGATGGATTTTGTATGGAATTCAAATTTAGCATTTAAAACCTAAAAAATAAATATTAAACATTTAGTTGAGCTAATATTATCTCACAAGATTAATGTTCTGTCAACTGCGTATTTCAATTAATTGTGAAATTTAATACCCTTCATCTACCGCTACTTAAAGAATATATTGACTTAGATCTTTGTTTTTTATCAAATCAGACAACTTCTCTTCTACCATCTCAGTAGTAATTATTATTTTGGCATTTTCGCCAATAACATCTGGCACGTCAAAAAGAAATTCATTTAATATCTGGCTCATCACTGTATGCAATCTTCTTGCTCCAATATTTTCTACTTCTTCATTTATTTGAAATGCTTTTTCAGCTAACAATTCCAATGAATTTTTGTTAAAAGATATTTCGACATTTTCCGCATCAAACAAGGCAATGTATTGCTTTGTTAAGGCATTTTTGGGTTCATTTAATATCCTGATAAAATCATCCTTTGTCAAATTATTCAACTCTACGCGAATTGGAAACCTTCCTTGAAGCTCAGGAATTAAATCGGAAGGTTTGGAAACATGAAATGCCCCCGCCGCAATAAATAGTATGTGATCTGTCTTGATGGTTCCGTATTTGGTGCTAACTGTAGTTCCTTCTACAATTGGCAACAAATCACGCTGTACACCTTCTCTACTAACATCTGGCCCCGATCCCTTATTAGAATTTCCGGCAATTTTATCAATTTCGTCAATAAATATAATTCCGGAATTTTCTGCTCTTTCTATTGCCTCGTCTTTTACCTCATCCATATCGATGAGTTTAGAAATCTCTTCCTCCATAAGCAATTTTCTTGCATCACCTATAGTCACTTTTTTCTTTTTATTTTTTTTTGGAAGCATATTTCCAAGCATTTCCTGTAAGTTAATCATGGAAGATTCATCCATCATTCCACCTCCGATCATACCTATACCACCTGCATTGGGTTGCTTGACACTAATATCTATCTTTCTGTCTTCAAGCTCGCCATTTCTTATTTTTTCTTTAAATCTCTCCCTTGTTTTTTCATTTAGTTCAGCATCTGACTTTGGCATTTCCAGGCTTTCAGGTACTTTCTGGATTTTTGGAATAGTTGTGTGATTTATCGGCGGGATCAAGGCATCAAGGATAATTCTTTCTACATTTTCCTCTGCTCTCTCTTTCACCATTTCCTTTTTCATGGTCTTTACAAGATTAATACTATGTTCGACCAAATCCCTTACCATACTTTCAACATCCCTGCCTACATAACCCA
>CAYREN010000163.1:0-4256 GCA_964423255.1 uncultured Roseivirgaceae bacterium
AGTGCATGGTCTAAAATGTGGCTGTTGCAATAGAGTTATTTAAGAAATTAAACTTCATAGTTTAGTATTTTAGGTAGATAATTAAAAGCTGCCCCGATATAACGGGGCAGCTTTTTTTGTGTCCTAAATATTTTGTTGGTTAAAAAGGTAATTTGTTTTATACATTACTCCTTTACAAGGAATCCTTCTTACTTGATAAAACCATCATTGGTAATTGTCTTTCCTGAATTATTTCAAAACCCATAGTTTACGTGAGCTGTAGAATATGCATTTGTCCACAATCTGCAACTAGTCATTTTTTGCTTCAATAAATTAGTGCGGTGCTTGGAATATTTATTGAATTGTATATTTCTAATATTTTTTATGGTTTTAATAAAATAGGCCTTTTCCGCATCATTTATAATGAATAATTTATCAATTAATAGTATGCATGCATACTATATTTTTATATATTTGTTTAGTGTGTTTCCATAATTATGACAAAAAATAGCATGGTCAGATTATTATTCAATTGATATTGACTGTGAAATAATAAATATGATTTAATAAAAAATTGTTCAACTTAATTAATTCAATATGAAACAAATTCGACTAAAATTTTTTAGCACATTCTTGTTGCTTACGCTGATGATTTTTTCGTGTAGTGAGGAGACGAAAGTTAACTTGCCTACGTCAGCTGTTATTCATTTCAGTGTTGACGATAAACAGGTAGCCTTCACTGCTTTGACACACAATGCGGATACCTATTCATGGGATTTTGGAGATGGTGAGACAAGTACCGAAAAAAATCCGGTACACGTTTACGCAGATGGAGGGTACTATACAGCCACACTTACTGTAACAGGAGGCACCGGGAATGCTGATGATACGGCTAGCTTAGCAATTGCACTCACACCATATGTATTGTTGACTGGTGGCCCAACGGCTGTAAATGGTAAAACGTGGAAACTGACAGCTAGTCATTCTTCTTCTGGAGATTATTTTGCAAATGCGGATGCGGATTTTTCTGTGGCAGATGGCACTCCTGCTCCATTACCTGATGGTGTTTTCGATCTTTTGTTGGGTATGGGAGAAGTTTATCAAGATGAATATACCTTTAACTTTGATGGGAGCTATAGTCATGACGTAAAAGATGATGGTGCCGCTTTTGGAGGAATTGTTTATCAGTTTGTTCTTAACGGAGGTGCTGATCTCGTTAATACAAATGGGGCAGAATTTGGACTATGTACAGCAAAATATACGCCAGAAGCCAGCGCTTCTTTTACTTATGTGGAAAAAGAAGACTTTACAGTATCATCTGTTTATGGACAAGAAGGCATGTTAACACATAATAACGTCAGTACACTTGATTTCTCAGGTTCAGAATTCGTTGGATTTAGAGATTTTCAGCAAAAGGTGATTGTAAAAGAAATAACTGATAGCTCAATGAAAATAATAATGTTTATGGCTGCCGGTCAGGATCCATCCATAATTGGTATTAACACACACGCCTTATTACTAACCTTTGAGGTTGTAAGTTAGTTATGGAAATTAAATCTCTTTCCGAGAAGTTTTTGACCCTATAAAATAAAAATCATGAAGTTTAAAAATATAATTAATAAAATAATTATCCGATTAATTGTTTTAATCGGTATGTTCTTGATATATGATGTTTCAGTAAAAGCTGAAAATTTTCAAGGACAGACAGTAACAGGTAGAGTTACAGCATCTCTGGACGGTGCAGAGTTACCTGGTGTAAATGTAATATTAAAAGGAAGCCAGGAAGGAACCATCACGGATATAAATGGAAATTACAGTCTGGAGGTTGAAGGTGAAAATTCAGTTTTAGTTTTCTCATATGTGGGATATAACTCTGAAGAGTTGACTGTTGGAAATCGTTCAGTAATTGATGTAGAAATGATAGAAGATATTACTTCATTAAGTGAAGTTGTCGTCACGGCATTGGGTATTGCGAGAGAGGAAAAATCTTTAGGGTATTCGATAGCCAAAGTGGATGGAGAGGAACTTACAAGAGTAGTTAATGAAAATGTATTGAATTCTATGTCTGGTAAAGTTGCTGGTGTCACCATCAGTTCTACTGGGGGAACTGGCTCATCGGTAAGTATGGTAATTCGTGGAGCTAGCTCACTAAGTACTGACAATCAACCTCTATTTGTAGTTGATGGTGTGCCTATTGCTAATACGGTGAACAATGTAGGAGGGTTTGGAGATGACAATAGAGTGGATTATGGAAATGCTATTTCAGATTTGGATCCTGAGAGTATTGAGAATGTAACAATATTAAAAGGACCAAGTGCCGCTGCTTTATATGGTACCAGGGCGGGTAATGGAGTAGTTCTCATCACAACTAAAAGAGCCAAATGGAATCAAAAAATGAAAGTTACTGTAACTTCTAATACGGTTTTTGATATTCCCTCCAAATATGTTAATACCCAAAATCAGTTTTCTTCAGGGTTCTTTTCTTTTAGACCAGAAGATGTTGGAGGTGGAGTGTTACCAGATATTAATGCTGGAGACGGAACAGGAAGCGGGCCAGAAAATGACAAAGGCTATTGGGCGAAACAATGGGATGCACCATTGGATGCCAATGGGCAGCCAATTCCGACTGAAGTTGTATCTTATCCTAATAACATCAAGAACTTTTTAAATGATTACGCTCCTACCACTACTAATGGAGCTTCAATTTCGGGTAGCTCAGAGACAGTAAACTATAGATTAGGCTTTACCAATATGACCCATAGTGGTTTAATTCCAAACTCTGATTTGTTTAGGAATAATTTAGCCTTAGCGGCCTCTTCTAAGTTGTCAGATAAGCTGACCATTAGTACAGATATTAACTATAGTAATTCTTGGTCAAATAATAGGCCTGCTTCAAATAGGGGATCAAACCCCCTGCAATGGGCATACTCAAATCCAGCAAATATTGATATCAGAAAATTACAAGATTATAGAGAAGGAAATGATGTAAAGAGAGTTTCCGGAAATCATGAAAATCCATATTTCTTAGCCTATGATGTAAATAATAGTTTTAATAGATATAGGGTGTATGGTAATATTGTTGCTGATTGGAATATTTCTCCCTCGTTTAATATTCGGGGTCGATATTTTTTGAATAAGACGGATGAAGTTCGTGAAACGAAAATTGCACCCGGGTATTTGCGAGAGCCCAATAATGGAGCCTATGGCATCGCAACTAGTAACGGATTTGAAAGAAATATTGATTTAATAGGCACATACAAAAAAGATTGGGACAAATTTGCTGTCTCTGCTTCATTAGGAGGCAACTTACTTTATCAAAAATTCTCGAATATTAGTAATTCTTCAAAAGCCGGTTCAGGTTTGATAGTACCAAATGTTTTCACAGTTCAAAACATAAGCTCAGGTTCTCTAAGTTACAGGAATAATAGAAGTGAAAAGGCTATAAATAGCGTATTTGCCATGGCTAATTTAAGCTGGAATTATACACTGTTTTTGGATATAACTGCTAGAAATGACTGGTCCAGCACATTGCCATCTTCTAATAGATCTTATTTCTATCCATCAACATCATTGAGTTTTTTAGTAAATGAAGTCTTTAATATGGGTAAGGTTGATATGCTGAAAATACGAGGTGGTTGGGCACAAGTTGGTAACGATACAGGCCCATATAGACTAAATGCAGTCTACGGTGATGCCGGACAATGGGGAGATGCTACAAGATTGTCAAAATCAAGTGGATTGTTAGCCCCAAATCTTTTACCTGAGTTAGCAACTTCAATTGAGGTTGGTGTTGACTTAAAAATGTTTTCCAGCAGATTGCGATTTGAGGGAACCTATTATACTGTAGATAATGAAAATCAAATATTAGGTATTCCATTGGCAGCATCTTCTGGATTTAGTGGTGTGCAAATAAATGCAGGGCTGCTTCAAAGCAAAGGATGGGAAATGCTTTTGGGAGGCACTCCTATCAGCACAAATGATTGGAGATGGGATATAGACATGAATTTCACAAAGAATGAAACGAGAGTTATTGATCTTGTAGATGGCGTTGATTTCATTAATTTTTGGAGTGAAGCCAAAGTGAGATCAATAAGTTATGTTCAAGGATATGTTGCTAACGAGGCTGATGGTCCTGAAGATGGATTGGTAGGCAACATGTATTCTCGAGAAGTAAGACGAGTAACAGATAAAAATTCCCCATATTTTGGATATCCTATTCTTGGCAGTGGTTTAGATGCTGAGTGGGAAGGTGAAGAGCAATATTCAAAAATTGGAAA
>CAYREN010000163.1:4356-9790 GCA_964423255.1 uncultured Roseivirgaceae bacterium
AGCTACCCATGGGATATTGGAAGAACCAATATGTTTGATGCAGATTACATAAAATTAAGAGAGATTGCCTTGACTTATAGTTTGCCAAGAGATGTTGCCCAAAGAATCGGGATGCAAAACGTAAATTTCTCCATATACAGTCGAAATATTATGTTATGGACCAAAGATTCTGATTTGGGAGTTGATCCTGAAAGAGCTTTCCAGGCCGAAAGGAGTGGAAGGTTTTCTCAAGGTGTTGAGAGATATAATGTAAATCCATGGGTTATTCCTGTTGGATTTAAATTAGGGTTTACATTTTAATAAAATTTAAAGAATAAGATGATGTATATATTAAAAAATAAAGTAATAGTCCAATTAGCGTTGATACTCACTTTAGTTGTGGGCTGTAAAGATTTGGATGAACTAAATATAAATCCAAATGGGGTTGATCCGGAATCAGCAGATCTTAATGTGCTATTGGCTACTATAGAAACTGGTGTAGGACAATCAGTCGTTAGCCTGGGATTTGGTAATATAGCGGGCGTCATGCAACATACTCAAAGAGATGGTTGGTCTGGTGGTCACAATGATTATGATTGGAGTAATCAAGATCAAAGTTGGTCTGGATACTATGGTATCTTAAGGAATAACGATGAGTTTTATAAAAAGGCAATGGATGGTGGGTATGAATTTCATCAAGGTGTGGCTTTAGTAATGCGGGCATATACTTTTGGTTTAATTACTGATTTATGGGGTGATGCGCCATATTCTGAAGCTTTAAAAGCCGAGGGTGGTTCTGAATTTTTTAAACCAATATATGATGGGCAAAAAGATATTTATATGGGAATATTTGCCGACCTGGAAGCCGCAAACACATTGCTTTCTCAAGATCAAAATTCCTATTCTAATATCGACCCTGTTCAGGATTTAATTTACAAGGGTGACGTATCTAAATGGAGAAAGTTTGCAAATTCTTTGGCTTTAAGATATTACATGAGACTTTCTGTGAAAGAGCCATCAATGGCAAGTGAAGGAATCAATAAAATTGCTGGAGATCCTGTAAAATACCCATTGATAACCAGTGCAGATGACGATGCAAATATTGATTATATTGGTGCATCGCCGTCAGATTCTTGGCCAAGCAATACGGTATTTGATACCAGTCCCAGTGGTACTTATATGAGAATAAAAATGTGTGGGACATTTGTTGAAGTACTCAAAAACTTGAAAGACCCAAGATTAGGCGTATGGGCAAATAAAATTGAAACTCCTCTAGTATTGGTAGCTGGAAGTGGTATAGATGAGATAATTAATGGCGAGCGTAATATTTCACAAGATATCGTTGATGATTACGAGGCTGCATGGGGAGTAGGTGTAGATTATGATCCTGAATATGTTGGTATTCCTCCTTCAGTTTTTGCTGCACCACAATACAATTTGAATCCTAATTTGGAACAGGGGGTATTTAATCCTCACGCTTCTCAATTGAATGATATTTACAGGGAGGCTGCTGGAGATTTTCTATTGATGAGGATCATGTCTGCTGCTGAGGTTCATTATATTTTGTCAGAAGCGGCATTGAATGGTTGGGGTGCAGGAACTCCCGAAGCGCATTATAATGCTGGCGTTCAACAATCTTTGAATGCATGGGGAGTTGGCGATGAATTTGACGATTATATTATTGAAGCTCCATATTTTGATCAGGAGAGTATCATTAAACAAAAATGGATAGCAAGTTGGACTGCTGCTGCCGAATCATGGTTTGATTACAGAAGAACTGGTCTACCTGATCTCCAAACAGGAGAGTCTGCAAAAAGGGAAAAATTGCCTCTTCGTTTTTATTATCATTTTGATAGCGAAATTTCTCTTAATACTACCAATGCTGAATCGGCAATAGATAAATTAGAACCTACAGCTTATAAAGGCAATGATGTTAGTAATAACAGTGCCTGGTCAAAAAGCTGGTTGTTAATTGGTACTGGGATGCCATATTAAAATATATCAATATTGACAGTTATCAAAAGCCGCTCTAAAAAAGAGCGGCTTTTTTTGCCCTCGTTAGTCCTAGACTAAAAAATTTTCTCTGCTCTCAAAACAGCAAGGGTTGATGTGGGTCACTTCATATTTTAGAGATTAATCAGTGGGTCTTAGTGTGTCGCTAAGACCAGAGAAGGGTTAATAAAGCATACATTGATCTGTAGGCAGGGGAAAATTGCCTCTACTTTTTTTAAGGATGAAATCCATCACAAAAGATGTGATCATGAATTTTGCAAAACTAATTTTGCTTTAGAAGCGTAATTTCGTTGTAAAGAATACTGAAAGTTACCCATTTTGATTTTTTTCGTTGTGCCTTTCTGAATGGACTCATTCTTTGATCTCAAAGGTAACTGTTTCGTGCCCGCCTGCTGGTGTGGCATGAATTTTTATTGGTTTATTGAATGCATAAGTGCCATATCCCCTTAACTCAAAATCTTTCAATTCCAATGGATTTTCACCTAATACATCAATTCTAATTTGCATCCCTTCACTCGTCTTTTCTTGAACGAGTGTACCATAAGTAGATCCATTTGCCCAAAAATGTGTACCCTTCATTTGATTGAATTTCATTTTCTTTTCGACACCTGAATAGTGGAAGCCTGTCAATGCCAATACGCCTCCGTAAGCTGTCATGGCTCTGGCATAATGGTGGCCGCATTCTGCCTCATCAAATGGGCTGCGCTTTCGACCATCATATCTGCTGCGTATATTTGTTATCACTTTTAAACCATCGTCATACATTCCTTCGTACAGCATCCCTATTCCAGCGGTGTATTCAAACCCGGTCATCACTTCAGAATAATAGGGAAATGGGACATCCGGGCGTCCATAGGGGAAACTGGCCATCAGCAATGCAGACTCATCGCCAAGGGCATACGAACGCATGTTATTGAAATGACCTGCCATGGATGATTTGTAATTATATTTCATAATACTACCCAAAGTGGTCTTTACGTTGGCATCATTAACCAAATATCCAAGGTCGCAGATGTGGGCCATATATTGCCCGATAAGTTGATCGACAAGGCATCCATTGCCCAGTTGAAAAGTCGGATCGCTGAGTTCTTTGCTACCCATCCCCACAGTGAGAAATGATGAAACATTATTTGGGTCTTCAGGAGGTTGTATTTTCTGGATGTAGTATTCGCCATTAAACAAATTTTCATCAGTCCATTTGCTCCCGTTTACAAAAAGATCATCACATGTTTTGGCAAAGGCGTTATCCCCAATAAATTTAGCCATTTCAGATCCTGCGCGTAGAGCGCCTAAATACCATAATTCCATTTGTGGGTTGGGACCAAAGTATTCCACATCCATCGTGTTGTGTTGGCAACCTTCCATTACCCCATCCTTATCCGCATCCCAACCTCCATCAATCCAGCAAAATTCGATGGCTTTTTTCACATTTGGCCAGAGTTTTTTCAATAATTCATTATCTCCCGATAGTTGCCAGTCTCGGTACATTTTCATAATAGTACCCATCTGTCCGTCTGCTGCTGCCTGGTTCAATTTTTGTGCGTTTTCGATTGGAAGGTTCACACGAAAACTCATGAGCCCAATTTCATTGGTGGCATGGTCGAATTCTACTGTACGTTGAAGTTTGGCTAATTCCCCAAATATGAAAGGAGTCGTTTGCTCATAATTCCAGACATGTGTACAAGAACCCATGCAAGATCCTACCAAATCCATAGTGCCTTCCCAGCCAAAGAATAGACCATCAGCAGTACGGAAACAAGTCTGGGTGCGCAATGTACTCATATTAAAAAGTGCGGATTCTTTCACCACTTCCGGTAGGTCGCTTTCGATAAAAGCCCGTACAAATGCGATTGTTTTAGCTTCTAACTCGGGGATTCTACTGTGCGTTTTTCGGATCACGTCCCAGGCATCTTGGTATTGCGTAGTGTAGTAATTGCCAACAAGATCAGTTGCCCAAGCCTTTCTGTTTGGGAAATGCCAGGTGAGATAAAAGGTAAATTCTTTTGTTTCCTTAGCGCCTATTTTATTTTTGACTGCCAGGGATGCTCTTGGTGTATTGCTATTTGCAAATGGCTTTTCAGTTAATACACCATCAGCGCTAAAATCATCCCAGAAATCAAGCAGGTCATTTCCCCAACCTCGCTGGGAAACAGAAGTCCTGTATGAAACCTCACCGGCGTCGGGAGTTGTCAATGCCATTGTTCCCCAGGTCTCCAGATCTTTCTTGACACCATCAGAATACATAAAAATCCCTTTCAATCCATCCTGGTCTTTATATTGATTTTTGTTATTAAGTGCACCGGTAGGGATAAAATCCCCTTTCCAGTCCATCCTCCATTCCGACCCATCGGTACCAATGAAATTCTCCATCGATCCACTGATTGATACTTCCATGGGCTTGTCTGTATTATTTGTCACCTCGTACCTAAGGATGAAAATGGGGATTCCGCTGTCGTCAGGATTGGCGGGGATAAATGGATTGAATGCTTTTACTTTCACATTTACAGGCATATTTTTATCGGAAAGGATAACCTGCCCGAAGGGATAAGCGGCATCAAACGAACAATTGCTAAATCTTGGTAAACCATGATTATTTGGTCCCCGGCCTTCTTTGCTTTCATATTGATTGAAATCCACGGGTCCCATCAATGCTTTGGTTATTCCCTGCTCACCTTCTGCTTTTGTATAAATGGCAAAAAATGGAGCCCTGTTTCCTGTAGGGGTACCAACAAACCCTTTGGCAGGTTTATTCATTATTTCCCAGTCCCGGAGATCGCCGGTTCCGCCTAGGGAAATAGTCCCTGTACCAATCCCTCCTACAGGGAGTGCTATTTTATTGATATGCTCCTGGTCGTAATGTTTGAGTACAGGCCATTCTAATGATTGTCCATGTGTAGGCGAAGACCAAAGAACAATTATCAGGAGCGATATCGAAAGATATTTGTAGTAAGACATTATTACAATAATTTGATGGTTAACTGAAAATCAAGTTGAATTTACTAAAAAATATCTGTTGCCAAAATCATGCGCTTTGAAGCGTAAGAATGATCATGATACACCATCAGGTCTTAGCATCTTGCTAAGACCAACTAAGCAGCGTGTTTTGAATAAATATTAAGCTAAACATAGTTTAATAATTAGTTTTACTATTTAATCAACTATTTTTAGTCATAATAAGAAAATATACTATTCGAAATCAGAATTCATTTTTTCGTGACATTCACCCTTAATGGTCTTGTAACCAAAAAAAATATTCTAAATTCAATTTGATGTGGGGAACTGACAATTTTATAAATATTTCAATCAATAATTATTATTTTATTAATCATGATTCAAAAAATACTTAAAGCCATCGCCATTTTTATTGGACTTATCATATTATTTCTTTTCTGGGCTTTAGAGACTGTTGACTATACACCCTACTTTGAAACCGATTATTATA
>CAYREN010000164.1:0-9712 GCA_964423255.1 uncultured Roseivirgaceae bacterium
TTCCTTCTGAAATGCGGTGCAAATGTAGATGCTTATTTTTTTCAATCCAATATTTATAACAAAAATAATTTACCTTTTTTATTCAATTTTTTAAACACCGCTCAGCCAATTATTAGTCGATCTAATTCTGATAATTTTATTGTCTCAAATGATAAATGTTATACTTTTGCTTTGTAAATTAAAAAACAAATGCTTTTAGATTTTGAGAAACCAATCGTAGAATTGGATGAGAAAATATCTGATATGAAAACACTTGCCCAGCAAAATGGTGTGGATGTATCTGAGGCTATAAAAAACCTTGAGGAGAAACTTCAAAAGTTAAAGGAGGAAACCTATAGCAAGCTCACTCGTTGGCAGCGTGTACAACTTTCCCGTCATCAGGATAGACCTTACACTTTAGATTATATCTATGAATTAACCAATGACTTTGTCGAACTCCATGGCGATAGAAATATTGCTGATGATAAAGCAATGGTCGGTGGTTTTGGGACTATCGGTAATCAAACAGTGATGTTTGTCGGGCAGCAAAAAGGTAGAAATACAAAATTGCGACAGGAGCGAAATTTTGGCATGGCCAATCCCGAGGGATACAGGAAGGCACTAAGGTTATTTAAGCTTGCAGAAAAATTTAATAAGCCGATCATCACTCTGATTGACACTCCGGGGGCATATCCTGGTTTGGAGGCTGAATCAAGAGGTCAGGCAGAGGCCATAGCAAAAAATTTGAGAGAAATGACCTTGCTGAAAGTACCGGTCATTTGCATTATAATTGGTGAAGGGGCTTCAGGTGGTGCTATTGGTATTGGAATAGGAGATAAAGTATTTATGCTGGAAAACACCTGGTATTCGGTGATTTCACCTGAGTCCTGTTCTTCCATTTTATGGAGAAGTTGGGATTTTAAGGAGCAGGCTGCTGAAGCGCTAAAACTCACTGCTGAAGATATGACTGGATTTGGTTTGGTAGATGGTATCATTAAAGAGCCTCTCGGTGGAGCACATACAAATTTGAAATGGCAAGCAACCCAAATCAAAAAAGTTATACTGAAAAATATTAAGGAATTGCAAGCTCTTGAAACTGAACAGATGATAGAAAACCGAATAGATAAAATCTGTGCTATGGGCGTTGTTGATGATTAACTAATTATCATTAGAAAACATATATCCACCGCCATGACTAAAATTGTTGTGGTGGTTTTTTTATTTTCAGGGTTTTGATATTATAAATAACACTTAGATGAAACTACATTCAATTGATACGGGATTCTTTAAACTTGATGGAGGAGCTATGTTTGGTGTTGTGCCGAAAGCAATATGGAGCAAGACCAATCCTGCCGATCAAAATAATTTGTGTAACTGGGCTTTAAGATGCCTTTTGATTGAGGATGGAGATAGGTTGATTCTGATAGATAATGGAGTTGGCGATAAGCAAAATGAAAAGTTTTTCAAACACTATTACTTGCATGGTAATGATACCCTTGAAAGTTCGATACGAAAAGCCGGATTTTCATTATTGGACATCACTGATGTTTTTTTGACTCACCTTCATTTTGACCACTGTGGTGGAGGTGTAAGATGGAAAGACCATGCAGATAAGACTGCTGAATTGGTATTTCCGAATGCCAAATACTGGAGCAACAAGGATCATTGGCAATGGGCTATTGAACCAAATGCAAGAGAAAGAGCCAGCTTTTTACAGGAGAATTTACTACCCATGCAAGAAAGCGGTCAATTGGAATTAATACCGCCTTCTGGGAAAAGTCCTTTTGAGCAATTTGACATACTATTTGTCAATGGACATACGGACAAAATGATGATTCCACATATAAAATACAAGGATAAAACAATTGTATTTGCTGCTGACTTATTGCCATCAGTAGGGCACATCCCTCTTCCATATGTAATGGGTTATGATACGAGGCCATTGTTGACTTTAAAGGAAAAATATGAATTCTTGAAAAAAGTAACTGAAAATGAATACATCCTGTTTTTTGAACATGACCATAAAAACGAGTGTTGTACACTCCAAATGACAGATAGAGGTCCGAGGCTGGAGCGGAGCTTTCCTTTAAGTGAAATATTGTAATAAGCCGGTAAAGGGTAAACTTTAAAATTATAAACGGATGAAAAGAATTGGCATTTCGCTTTCGGGTGGAGGAGCAAGAGGAATCGCACATATTGGCATATTGAAAGCCTTGGATGATGCTGGGTTGAAACTTAGCATGATTACAGGAACAAGTGCCGGGGCCATTATTGGGGCACTTTATTGCAATGGATATTCACCGGATCAACTCATGAATATTGTAATAGAAACAAAGCTCATTAAGTATGTTCGACCGGCCTTTAGTTTTTCGGGGTTATTAAAATTAGGAACAATTGAAGTCATTTTCAGAAAATATCTAAAAACCCAATCATTTGAGGATTTGAATATTCCTCTTGCTGTAGCAGCGACAAATGTGGGAAAAGGAACCACCAAATTATTTCATGAAGGTCCATTAATTCAAGCATTATTGGCTTCATGTGCGATTCCGGTAATATTCAAACCTATTGAAATAAATGGTGAGACATTTATTGATGGAGGAATATTAAACAATTTGCCAGTAGAGCCATTGTTTGAGCAATGTGATATTATCATTGGATCGCACTGCAATCCCATATCAGAAAATTATGTACACAGGAATATGAAATCTTTGACAGAAAGAACGTTATTGATGGCTATCAATGTAAACACCTCCATGAAGAAAAGCCTTTGTGATGTTTTTTTGGAACCCGAGGAATTGAAAGATTTTGGTGTATTTGATTTTTCAAAATCTAAATCCCTATTTGAAATAGGCTATGAATATGCTAATTCGAGGATTGATGATATAAGGAATCTTGTGAAATGATCTAATAATTTCAGAAACATAAAATCCAAATTAATGATAAAGGGTCTGAAACTTATGGTTGCAGACCCTTTAATTTTATAAATGTTTTCTTCCTAGCAAAGTTCTTCGAAAACTCCAGTAAGATGCTCACCAATGATTTCTGCTGGCCTGCCTTCAATATGATGTCTTTCTACAAAATGAACCAACTCCCCATTTTTGAACAATGCAATTGAAGGCGATGAAGGAGGATAGGGCAGTGTGAACTCTCTTGCTCTTGCGGTAGCTTCCTGATCAACCCCTGCGAATACAGTTGCCAGATTATTTGGCTTTTTAGCCGAATTTTGAATTGCCATCACCACACCTGGTCGGGCAGTCCCTGCTGCACAACCGCAAACAGAATTAAAAACAACCAAAGTTGTCCCTTCTTTTTCTAAATATTTTTCTACAGCTTCGGCGCTTTTAAGCTCATCGAAGCCGGCACTTGACAATTCAGCCCTCATGGGGCTTACTAGTTCTTCAGGATACATAACGATACAACATTTATTATTAAACTAATTTATTTTATACTCAAATTCTTTTATTCAGTGCCATTTCAAATGGGGTTATTATATAAACCCCAATTCAAGCTTTGCAGCTTCAGACATCATGTCTGGGCTGTATGGTGGATCGAATGTAATTTCCACCTGCACATCATTTACATCTTTTAGTTGCTTTATCTTTGTTTCTACTTCACTAGGTATGGTCTCTGCTGCCGGGCAGGCAGGTGAGGTTAAGGTCATTTTTATAAACACATTATTTATGGGAAATATTGATATCTCATAAATAAGCCCTAAGTCATAAATATCAACAGGGATTTCAGGGTCATATACTGTTTTTATTGCCCCAAGTACTCTGTCTTTTAGTGTTTCTTCTACTTGCTTAGTTTCCATACCAACCTTCATTACTCATGTTAAATACTCTTTTCTATTTAAGAGATTCTACTTTATTTCCCGAATTATTCGAGCTAGCTCAGTTTACTCTTATAAGCCAATGCATATAACTTCATCTGTTTGATCATGGCCACAAGACCATTTGATCTCTGTGAACCAATTATTTGTCCCATGCCAATTTTCTCAATAAAATACAGATCGGCTTTCATCACATCATCAACAGTTTGTCCGGATAACACTCTTATCAACAAACTGATTAATCCTTTTGTTATTTCTGTATTGCTGTCAGCTTTAAAAATTATATTTTGGCCATCGAGCTTGGCTGTTAACCATACTTTCGATTGACAGCCCTTAATGATATTTGCTTCTATTTTATATTCATCTTCCAGCTCTGGTAATTTTTGACCAAGCTCCATAATATAGAATACGGTGCTTTCCCGATCATCTCCCAAAAAGGAAAACTCTTCAATTATCTCATTTTGAATTTCCGTCATAGAAGTTGAAGTTTTTTCTTTTATCTCCATTTACTTACAATTTGCTTTAAACTTTCCACAAAGATATCGACTTCTTCCATAGTATTATAAATTGAAAAAGAAGCCCTGACGGTACCTTCAATTCCGAATTTATTCATGAGCGGCTGTGTGCAATGATGCCCTGTTCGCACGGCAATGCCTTTGGCGTCAAGCAGCATACCAATATCAAAATGATGCATCCCTTCTATTACGAATGAAATGACTCCAATTTTTTTATTCGATGTGCCAATGATAGTCAACCCTGGAATTTCTTTCAATTTCTCTGTAGCTTCAATCAATAGCGTTTCCTCATATCTTAGCAAATCTCGTTTGTCGCCAAGACTGTTTACAAATTTCAACGCCTTATCAAAGGCAATTACATCTGCAATGTTGGGCGTACCGGCTTCAAATTTATAAGGGATGTCGTTGTAAGTTGTTTTTTCAAATGTTACTTCCTTAATCATCTCACCACCACCCTTAAATGGGTCCATGGATTCTAAAAGCTTTCTTTTTCCATATAGAATTCCAATCCCAGTTGGCCCAAATAATTTGTGGGCAGAAAATGCATAAAAATCGCAATCCAAATTTTGTACATCAAAATCGATATGTGCACTGGCTTGTGCGCCGTCCAGTAATACTAAAGCACCAAAATTATGAGATATTTGAATAATTTCTTCTACAGGATTTATCGTACCCAATGTATTTGACACATGACTTACCGCAACAATTTTCGTATTATAGGTAATCAGGTTTCTAAATGCCAGCAAGTTTATTTCACCTTTTTCGTTTATTGGAATGACTTTGAGTTTTGCCCCCCTTTCATCACATATCATTTGCCAGGGAACAATATTTGAATGATGTTCCAATTCGGAAATAATTACTTCATCTCCCTGGCTAAGTATTTTTTTTCCAAGTGATTTGGCAACAATATTGATGCTCTCGGTAGTTCCTGAAGTGAAAATAATTTCTTCAACTTCGCCTGAGTTTATAAATTGTTGAACAGTTTTCCTGGTGTTTTCATAGGCTTTGGTAGCCTTTTCTGCCAATGCATGAATACCTCGGTGGATATTGGCATTGTAATTTCGATAATAATCGGAAATGGCATTAATGACTACTTCTGGTTTTTGTGTTGTTGCTGCATTGTCAAGATATATCAAGTTTTTCCCATTGACTTGCTGCTCAAGAATCGGAAACATCTTCCGTACTTGGGCAGGATCAAATGATGTGTTGATATTTTTAACTAATTGTGTCATGAATTCCAGTCAAGTCTCTTATACATTTCACTATGGACAAAATCATGAAGAAATTCAATTTCTATTTTATCCAAAACATCATTGACAAAAGCATGCAACAACATAGCTCTTGCACTCGATTTATTTATACCCCTGGATCTCAGGTAAAATAATTGCTCTTCATCCAGCTGGCCAGTAGTGCAGCCATGTGAACAACTCACATCATCAGCCCAAATTTCTAACTGGGGTTTTGTGTTTATGGTTGCTGTATCCGTTAGTAATATATTTTTATTTGTTTGAAACGCATTTGTTTTTTGTGCATCTTTTCTAACAAATATTTTTCCATTGAATACTCCCTTGGCATTGTGATCCAGAATGCCTTTATAAATTTCGTTACTATAGCAATTGGGTTTTTTATGATCTACACTTGTGTGGTTATCGACATGACTATCACCATGAATTACATAAAGTCCAAACATATGCGCTTCGCAATTTTCATCTTCGAGCAAATAGTTGAGATTATTTCTGATAATCTTCCCCTCCAGGGTAATTGTGCTGGTTTTTACTACACTATCTCTATATTGAGAAATATAGGTATTGTCAATGTGATAAGAATATTTGCTTTGATTTTGAAGCTTGAAATAATTCAATTTTGCATTTGCGCCAACAATGATTTCCGAAACATGATTAGAAAATTGCTGGTCTGTAGAGTTGGAAGAATATGTTTCAATAATACTTACCTGAGCACCTTCTTCCACAACAATCAAATTTCTTGTTTGAAACATATTGGATGTTGAAGCATCTCCAGAATCGTAATGCATTATGATGGGTTTTTCGATACAGGCATTTTTACGAATTTTAATAAAAACTCCCTCATAAGAAAAAGCTGTATTCAAGGCTGCAAAAGCATCATGGTTTATATCTGCGAGTTTTCCAAGGTGATTTTCAACATCACTTGCATGTTTATTGGAAGCTTCTTGTATTGTTAATATTTCTATATTTGGAAGCGTCAGATTTTTCAGGCTTTCTTCATCAATTACACCATTATTAATGAAAATATGAATGGCCTCTGCATCATGGAATAGGGGCTTTTTACCAGCTGTTTCGCCTTGAGGAAGATGTGACAAATCTGACAAATTAAAATTCTTTTCTAATACCCTGCTCAAATTGGTATATCTGTATTCCTCGTTTTTGGTTGCAGGGAATCCACGGATTGCAAAGGTCTCAAATGCCTCCTTTCTCAATTGTTTCCAATTGCTACTGCCTAACCCATTTATTTGGGATTCAAATTTATCAAATGTATCTTTTAATTGATTAACCATATTCTTATTTGCCAGTCAATTGAATCAGGAAACTGCATTAGCCACTTCCTCTTTTATCCAGTCGTAACCTTTTTCTTCAAGTTCCATAGCCAGGGATTTATCACCGGATTTTACTATTCTTCCTTCATACAACACATGAACAAAGTCCGGAATGATATAATCAAGAAGTCGTTGATAATGCGTTACAACAATGGTAGCATTATCTTTTGATTTTAATTTGTTTACTCCATTGGCCACGATTCTGAGGGCGTCGATATCGAGACCGGAATCTGTTTCATCGAGGATGGCAAGTTTTGGCTCTAATACCGCCATTTGAAAAATTTCATTTCTTTTTTTCTCTCCTCCTGAGAAGCCTTCATTGAGTGATCTGTTGATAAGTTTTTGATCAATTTCCACCAATGCCATTTTCTCTTTCATAAGTTTGAGAAAGTGTACAGCATCGAGGGGTTCTAGTTTTCGATATTCTCTAACTTGATTTATTGCCGTTCTCAAAAAATTATTCGAACTGACGCCGGGTATTTCTACAGGATATTGAAAAGCAAGAAACAGCCCTTCTCTTGCCCGGTCTTCAGGTGACATGTCAAGAATATCCTTTCCAAGAAATGTGACCTTGCCTTCACTTACTTCATATTCCTCTCTGCCGGCGAGTACAGAAGCAAGAGTGCTTTTCCCAGAGCCATTTGGTCCCATAATGGCATGGATTTCTCCTGGCTTTATTTCCAAATTTATTCCTTGCAATATTTGCTGGCCTTCTATGCCTGCACGTAAATTCGTTATGCTTAACATGTATTGTTCTTTAAATATTCATTCTATCCTACACTCCCTTCCAGTGTGAGCGCCAATAGTTTCTGGGCTTCCACGGCAAATTCCATCGGTAATTTATTTAACACCTTTTTAGCAAATCCATTAACAATCAAGGCGATGGCATTTTCTGTATCGATACCCCTTTGATTGCAATAAAATATCTGGTCTTCTCCAATTTTAGATGTCGTGGCTTCATGCTCAACTTTGGCAGAGCTATTATCAATTTCTATATATGGGAAAGTATGAGCCCCACATGTATCTCCCATTAGTAGTGAGTCGCACTGAGAAAAATTGCGTGAATTTGTGGCTCTCTTATGAACTTTTACCAAACCCCGGTAACTGTTTTGACTCTTACCAGCTGATATTCCCTTTGATATAATCGTGCTCTTCGTGTTTTTGCCAATATGAATCATCTTGGTACCTGTATCTGCTTGCTGATAGTTATTGGTCACAGCAACAGAATAAAACTCACCAACAGAATGATCTCCTTTCAAGATACAACTTGGATATTTCCATGTGATCGCCGAACCAGTTTCTACCTGAGTCCATGAAATTTTTGAATGATTTCCCTTGCACAACCCTCGTTTTGTTACGAAATTATAAATACCTCCAATGCCTTCTTTATTTCCAGGATACCAATTCTGAACAGTAGAATATTTTACTTCAGCATTTGCTTCGGCATGGATTTCAACCACAGCAGCATGCAATTGATTTTCATCTCTTTGCGGTGCTGTGCAACCTTCAAGGTAACTAACATATGAATCTTCATCGGCAACGATCAAGGTTCTTTCGAATTGACCCGTGTTGGCGGCATTTATTCTAAAATATGTCGATAATTCCATAGGACAACGTGTTCCTTTTGGAATATAACAAAATGAACCATCACTAAAAACTGCTGAATTTAGTGCAGCATAATAATTGTCTGTCATCGGTACCACTGAGCCAAGATATTTTTTAATAAGTTCAGGATGATCCTTAACGGCCTCGCTAAATGAACAAAAAATTATACCTAATTCTCCAAGAGTTTCTGTGAAAGTTGTCTTTACTGAAACACTATCGATCACGGCATCTACTGCTACGCCTGATAAGCGCTTCTGCTCTTCCAGAGAAATGCCAAGCTTTTTGAATGTCTCCAACAATTCAGGATCAACCTCGTCTAAGCTTTCAAGTTCTTTATTTTGCTTAGGGGCAGAGTAATAAATTATATTCTGAAAATCTATTTTTGGATATTTGACGTTTGGCCATTTGGGTTCTTTTAGGGTGAGCCAATGTCGGTAGGCTTTCAACCGCCATTCCAGTAGCCATTCCGGTTCATCCTTTTTTTTGGAAATAAATCTGACAATATCTTCACTGAGCCCTTTTGGGGCAGAGTCATTTTCAATTATGGTTTCAAACCCATATTTATAGTCCGAGGAAGTTAATTCTTCTAATATTTGATTATCCTTGCTCATTGAACTTCGTTATTTAGAATAATTATAAACAAGCGCAAAAATACAACACAAAAGTAAAAGAATTGTTTTGCTGGCAAATAAATTTGCAGTGTTTGAAAATATTTTTTTATTGAGGGGAGTCTATGAATATGATAAGCTGATTACAATGCGGATTTTGCAAATCAACCAGTTATTGATAAAATACGGACATGTACACACCTCCGTACCAAGGTATAGAGAAGGATAAGGTTTTAAGCTCTGTCCAATAAAATCCAACTAAAAAAAATAGTCATTCCAATTACATAAGCAGCAATTGCATAAACCCACTTCTTATCAAATTTCGGAGTATGTATTGGTGATAAATTTAAACCAGCTAATAATATAATTATTATATATAATATAATTGAAAAAGTATTATGGCTGAAAAAACTTTCGAATAAAAATAAAAAAGATAGTAATAATCCAGTATTGTCAACTGCCAATCCCATATATGTTTTACTATCAATAAGGCCAAATATATTAAAATAGCTTAACCGTATAGCACATGCAGCAATAATGAAAAATGCGCCCGGCATAAACCATACACTAAAATTTCCATAACTTAATAGTAGAATTGCAGGAA
>CAYREN010000165.1:0-9648 GCA_964423255.1 uncultured Roseivirgaceae bacterium
CGCAATGCTTTTATTTTTTTTGAAAACCCACCACGCATTTGATTTATTGCCGCCATATGTGTGGCCGCAGAGTCAGAATTTATCAAGTCGGCTACAGCCTCTGCCTGTGAAAGATCAAATTGACCATTAAGAAAAGCTCTTTTTGTAAATTCTCCAGCTTTGGCCAATCTGGCATTTTTTGTCAATAAAATTTTTATGATTTTCTGAAGAATAAATGGAGAGCCATGAGAAGATATCTCTATAACATTTTCTTTAGTAAACGAATTGGGAGCAATGAATACTGATACCAATACTTCGTCAATTATTGTATCTTGATCAACTATTTTACCAAAATGAATGGTATGGGATTTTTGCTTTAGTAAGTCTTTTCCCCTAAAAACTTGATTAGCAATTTCAATGGCCGATTTTCCAGATAACCTGATAACACCAATTGCTCCAACTCCATGTGGCGTTGCCAAAGCCACAATTGTATCGTCAAATTCACTCAGTGCTTTAGTATTCAATTAGTCGCACCATCTTTGTCGGCAAGAAACTGTTCGTAGTTAGTAGTTTTATAATGATCCTCTCCTATAAATGATAATATTGGGTCAAGTTTCTCGGGAGGATAATATCCAGGAAGTGGTGAAATAATATTGAGATTTTCATCTAAAAAAACAGAGGTTGGATAACTCATTTTCCCCTGCATAAGTGTTGCAGCCAATTCATGATAACCTCTTGATCCCTGCGCAACAAACTTAAAAGTTTTGTCTTTAAACTGTACTTCGTCTCGACCTTCGGCATCAAACTTTACAGCATAAAAATTTGAATTCAGCTTTTCAGCTATACTTTCATTGGTAAAAGTTTTTTTGTCCATTACCTTACACCAGCCACACCAATCGGTGTACATATCAATATATATTTTTCGTGGTTCATTTTTCACCAGCTCCTGTACTTCTTCAATTGTGTACCATTTGACAGCCGATTTTTCCTGTGCAAAGGAATTACTGTTAAGTGCAACTATAATTAACACTACAGACAAATATTTATATCCTATCATAATTTTATATTTTATTATTTCTTTCAATATCTGTATCATTTTTTTGAATATATTTAAATGCAAACAAATAGCTTCATTTTTTTATCAACGCAAATTTAATCTAAATGATCTATTATTTTGCTAGTATTCTGTGATTACAAGTAGATTGTCGGCTACCTGCCTCGAAATTGTTATAGTTTTATTTTGATCAAGCTCTATTTTCATTGATTGGTCAAATTCAAATGTTTCAATAATTTTAATTTTCGTGCCTATCTTCAAATCAATTTTATCCAAATAATTGAGAAACGCTGTACCCGTATCTTTCATTGATACCAATTGTGAGGTATTGTTCTGTGAAAGGTTTGATAGTATAAACCTGGGTTTTGAAGATATTATACCCTCGGCATCAGGAATAGGGTCTCCGTGCGGATCAAATTTTGGATAATTCAAAAATTTATCTAGTCTGGAAATGAGCAGTGAAGACTGAATATGCTCCAGTTGTTCTGCAATATCATGTACCTCGTCCCACTGAAAATTAAGTTTATTAACAAGAAATACTTCCCAAAGCCTGTGCTTTCTTATCACTGCAAGTGCCATTCTTTTGCCTTCTTCAGAAATATTAACTCCTTGGTACTTTATATAAGTAATTACTCCTTTTTGAGAAAGTTTTTTTACCATGTCGCTTACAGAAGCAGGTTTAGTATCCAAACGCTCAGCAATAGCATTTGTATTTACTTGTGATTGCCCCTCTGAAGATAGATGATATATTGCCTTTAGGTAGTTTTCCTCTGCAAAACTTAAGTTGATCATAGATAGGTTTTTGAACAAAAATAAAAATATTTAGACTAATCTAAAAATTTTCAATGAAGAATTAAAATGATATAAAACTATCCTAAAATCTTAAAGCAGGCATGTTTATAAAGACTAAAAATTATTTTAGATAAATCTAATTATGTTAATTCCTGGAATATCTTTTCTATTTTCTTAGAGCAATTATTCCATTTATATTGGTGATTCATGTGTTTGCCGTAAAAGGATTTTTTAGTTATCTGGCCAATGCAATTATCTGCTGATTTAAAATCAATGATTAATCCGGCATTATTATTTATTATTGTGGTATTCCATACAGGATTGGAAGTAATGAGTACCGGCTTTTGCATCGCCAGGCATTCAAATAATTTGGTAGGAAACCTACCGTCTGTACTTCTATTTTCTTGATAAGGAAGTAAACAGAAATCAGCGATTTTAATTTCCATAAGTATCTGATTATGTGAAATTAAACTATCCCCACCTATAAGTTTAATATAACTATTATTTTGAATTAAATCGGCAACCTTTTTCAAGGTACTATCCTGTGCAGCATGACCTATAATTATCAAATTGATTTTGTCATTTACTAACCTTAAAGATTTAACAAACTCTATCGCATCGAAAATCCCATAGTGCTCAGCTATGGTTCCTGCATAGATAAAAGTTAACTTTTTGTTTGTTTGCACATTTAAACTATCTATTTCAGCAGGAATAATGGCCTTGTTTTCAATGATTTCAGCGTTTGACGGAAGGAATTTCATCTGGGCTTTATATATCCTTTCGGCTAATATGATTTTATCAATAAACATTAAAGAAACTAACTCAATCGCTCTAACCAAATAGGCTATTGGGTATTTTAAAATGAATGGATAAGCGTTGGTATAGATGATATTTCTAAAGTAATTTTCCTGGATATCATAGACTAATTTTGCGCCAAATATTATTTTGTATAGAATGCTAACTATTAGTATTTCAGATGTAGTAACTACTATTAGTTCAGGCTTTAGTTTAAGTAGTAGTTTGAATATTTTTGCAGAGGCAAATGCTCTTTTAAAGCTATTTCTTTTGAAGCTAAATATTGGAAAGAATGTGATATCAGAGTGAGTTGGAATATTTTTTGTTGAAAACCCTATGATATTAATATCATATTTATTTGTATTGCCAATAGATCCGGCAACCTTCTCATAATTTCGAGTATCGTCAATGGGTTTTAATACTGAAATAATGGCTATGACTTTTTTTGTCATGGATTTTTTATTAATAAAATCAAAACTATAATTGTTTTAATGGAACTAAAAGAATTAATCGAAAAGGCTTGGGACAATCGTGAATTGTTAAAAGAAAAAGAGACAGAAATTGCTATCAAAACTATTATTGAAGATTTGGATCTTGGTATAATACGTGTTGCAGAGCCAACTGCTGATGGATGGCAGGTAAACGAATGGATTAAAAAGGCAGTTATCCTTTATTTCCCGATCCAAAAAATGCAATTGATTGAAGTTGGACCTTTTGAGTTTCATGATAAAATGAAGCTTAAGACTGGCTATGCCGCTAAAGGTATTCGTGTTGTACCCCATGCGGTAGCCCGATACGGTGCATACATTTCTAAGGGAGTAATAATGATGCCCTCATATATAAACATTGGAGCCTACGTTGATGAAGGTACAATGGTTGATACATGGGCAACAGTTGGCAGTTGTGCGCAAATTGGCAAACATGTTCATTTGAGTGGTGGAGTTGGTATTGGTGGTGTTTTAGAGCCGGTACAGGCTTCTCCAACAATTATTGAAGATGGTGCATTTATTGGTTCAAGATGCATTTTGGTTGAAGGTGTTCGTATTGGAAAAGAAGCAGTATTGGGCGCAAATGTAACATTGACTTCCAGCAGCAAAATTATTGATGTTACAGGACCAATTCCGGTTGAACACAAAGGATATGTGCCTGAGCGAGCTGTTGTAATTCCTGGTTCTTTCACAAAAAAATTTCCCGCTGGTGATTATAATGTAAATTGTGCGTTGATCATTGGACAACGAAAGGAAAGCACCAATCGCAAAACTTCTCTCAATGATGCTTTAAGAGAAAATAATGTTTCTGTATAATAAATTGAATATTGTAATGGCTTTTACTATCACAATATTTTGATTTTTATTGAACTTCCCTCCTTTCTTTAATTTTTACTAAAATGAATTTCAAATAGGAAAAATTCAATAAATGCTAAAATTTGTTGAGTGTATTATCGTTTAAAATCAATACTTTTGTTTCGCTAAACCTAAGAAACGAAAATATTACATTTTCTATAATTTTTAGATCTGCCATGAAAATCAAGCATCTCATACTTATTGTATTGATATTGTCAATTTTTTCTTGCAAAGACAATAGCTCATTAATTGGTGACAAATTATTTGAAGAAGGTCAGTATGATAAAGCTATTGATGCTTACAATAAATTTCTCAAACTACAGCCTCGTCATGTTAAAAGTATTTATAACCGTGGGAGATGTTATCAAGAGTTAGGTCAATTTGAGAAAGCGTTAGAGGATTTTAATAAAGTGGTTGATCTGGATTCAAATAATGAAAATGCACTGCTTAGCATTGGACAGGAGCTGTACAGAGAAGAAAAATTTAAATCTGTAGCATTCTATTGCGAGAAAGTCCTAGAACGAAATCCCACTAATTCTATGGCCCATTACCTTATGGGAAGATCAAATCATAGACAGGGCTATATCAGAGATGCTATGATAAATTACAATTCTGCTATAAACCTGTCACCAAACTTTGGAGAGGCATATTTGCATCGTGGAGCATTAAAACTCTATCAGAAGAAATTTAGTGCCGCATGCAAAGACCTGGCAAAAGCTGCAGAGCTTAATACTGAAGGTGCAGAAACTGCTTTGCGAAAAAACTGCCGATAAGAATAAATATTTTCCAGGAAACTATATGATTGGCAAATAAGAAATGTGATGTATAGACTAAACTTTATATTTCTGAATCAATATAACTCTCGAAATACTTTTAACAAGGTAAGCATTTTTAATTCTGTTTCATTCCACTCTTTTTCAGGATTCGAGTTAACGATTATACCAGCACCTGCGTATAGTCTTGCCTTATCATTCAAGATTTTCATACATCGAAGATTTACAAAAATATTTGTTTCATTCTGCATATGCACCGGTCCTAAAAAACCTGAAAAATACTCTCGATCAAATTTTTCATTATCAAAAATGAAAGATTTGGCTGCATCTTTTGGCATTCCGCAAACAGCACTAGTCGGGTGTAGCAAATTCAACATAATAGAATCTAACTTTGGAAATCCAACTTTATCCATATCTACTTTGTAATCGGTTTTTAAATGAACAATATTGCCACTGAGATGTGTGCGTGGACCGATTTCATCAAATTCCCTTAACCTGATATTCTTAAAGCAATTGATTATAAACCTACTCACCATGGCTTGCTCCTCAATGTCTTTTTGAGACCATGTTGTATCTTCTAAATCTATATCTTCGCTAACTGCTTGCGTGGCCGCAAGTGCTACCGTACGAAATTGCCTGTTTTTATCTATTTCAATTAACGATTCAGGAGTTGCGCCAATCCACGACCCTACATCTGGAATAAATGCCAGGTAAACAAATGCATTGTTATATTGTTGGCTTAAGGCTTCAAAAAAATCAAAGGAATTAAACCTGACTGGCAATTCAATGTTTTTGAATCTTGACAAAACAATTTTTTGCAGTTTATCATTTTTTATCTCATCGATTGCCTTGTTAATCAATTTTATAAATTCTCCATTATGTGCTTCAACTCGTTCTGTTGAATTATGATTAAAAATTGGCTTTTCATTTTTAGTGACCTTGTTGCGTCTCAGAATTTTATATAATTCATCGATGCCTATTGAAGAATGAATCAACTCAATTTTTTTTGAATCTTGATATTCAATAATATGGATGCTACGTTCAATAAATATTATTTGGTGATGATCAGTAGAAAACGGGTGAAAAATAAATCCCTTTCCCAAATCCGATAAATGTAATTTGTCCAACATTGAACCGGCAGATAAGTCAATGATTAGATGTTTTACTTGTTTTTTTGGCAATTGATAAATCGCACAAGCAAATCCATGATCTTGACAGGAAAGGAATATTTCTTTTAATGATAGTCTTCTAAGATTATTTTCCTCTGGCAGAACTAAATATTCTTCGTTTTCTTGTCTCATTTGTTGATTTTACAATTTCTGTAATTTCAAACTTTTGAAATTCCTATTACAATTTCTTTTCAAGCACCAATACGGTTAGCCTACAAACACTAATCAACTCATTTTTTTCATTGGTTATCTTAATATCCCAGACATGAGTTTTTTTTCCTATATGAATTGGTGTTGCCTTTCCAGTCACAAATCCTTTTCTTATAGATTTGATATGGTTAGCGTTGATTTCGAGCCCCACACAGACAAATTTTTCAATATCCACAAGAATAGAAGATGCCACACTACCAATTGTTTCTGCAAGCGCAATTGAGGCCCCTCCGTGCAACAAACCCATTGGTTGGCGTGTTCTATGATCTACTGGCATTTTGGCGGAAATGAAGTCTTTTCCCAGCTCCAAAAATTCAATCCCTAAATGCTCTACCATTGTATTTTTACAAAAATTTTGGAGCTGGGAAACTTTAATACTTTTATCGAACATAACTGCTTGCAAACCTTACTTTTTTGATATTTCTTTGCGGCCAAATATATAGAAATTTGAAGCTTAAAAAAATTTATTTGATCAGGCACGGACAGACAATTCATAACCTTCGTGGGATAGTTCAGGGAAGGTATGTAAAGTCAAAACTAAGCACGCTTGGTCATCGACAAGCCAATGCATTTTTTAATGCCTATAAGGATATTGCTTTTCAAAAAGTATATACTTCAACATTGCAAAGAACAAAACAATCAGTCCAAAGTTTTATTGATCTTGGTATGCCTTATGAAGAATTATCTGGTCTGGACGAAATTTGCTGGGGAAAATCTGAGGGTTTACATTCAGACGGTAAGGATAACAAGGAATATTATGAAATTATCAATGCCTGGAAATCTGGTAATTTGCTTCCAAGATTGGAAGGAGGCGAAAACCCTATTGATGTAAAAAAAAGACAAGAGGTTGCTTTAAATCATATTACCTCCCAACCCGAAGACCTTATTTTGCTATGCATGCATGGTAGGGCCTTAAAAATTTTACTTGCCTGGATTACGGGGTTGCATATGAAAGAAATGGATTTATTTGATCATGACAACTTGAGTTTGTATATTTTGAATTATAATAATAATAGCTGGACAATTGAAACACATAACGAACGAGGACATTTAAGTCTTGAAAAGCAAAATGACAAATAAAAATGATCTTGAAGATCAGCCTCCCTTCTTTGGCACCTGGACAAAAGTTTACTTTTTTGTTCTGGGAAACTTAGCCTTATTAATCTTCTTGTTTTACCTATTTACAAACTATTTTTCATGAGTTTAATTGATTGGATTATTCTGTTCAGCACCTTGATATCAATTGTCGCATACGGAGTGTGGCGTTCAAGAGGAACGAATAGCATGGACAGCTATTTGCGGGGAGACACTTCAAAATGGTGGACAATAGGCCTTTCAATAATGGCAACACAGGCTAGCGCAATTACTTTTTTATCTACACCAGGACAAGCCTACACCGATGGCATGCGCTTTATACAATTTTATTTTGGTCTACCAATTGCCATGATCATTATCTCTGTTTTTTTTCTTCCGATGTATTATAAATTAAAGGTTTACACGGCCTACGAATATCTTGAAGGGCGATTCGATCTTAAGACAAGATTGCTGGCAGCATTTATATTTTTAATCCAGCGAGGATTGGCGGCTGGTATCACCATTTATGCCCCGGCAATTATATTATCTACCTTACTAGGGTGGCGCCTTGGTTATACGACCACTATCATAGGTTTGCTTGTGATTATTTACACAGTCTCCGGCGGAACAAAAGCAGTTACCCAAACCCAGAAACAGCAAATGGTAGTAATGATGGGAGGCATGATCTTAGCTGGAATTCTGGTAATAAACTCATTACCTGTAGATGTGAGTTTTACAGATGCCTTACATGTAGCTGGTAAAATGGGAAAACTAAATGTTGTCAATTTTGAATTTGATTTGAGTGATCGCTACAATTTTTGGTCAGGTATGACAGGTGCAGTGTTTTTATTCATGTCATATTTTGGCACAGACCAATCACAAGTTCAGCGTTATTTGTCCGGTAGATCATTGACAGAAAGTAGGTTAGGATTGATTATGAATGGATTGCTAAAGGTGCCAATGCAATTTATCATTTTATTTGTAGGGGTAATGGTTTTTGTATTTTATCAGTTCAACAAACCACCCATTTTTTTCAATGAGCCGGTTCGGCAAGAAATGTCTTCATCTGAAAATTCTTCTGCATTTAATGAGTTGCAAATTGAATACGATAAGACATTTCTTGAAAAGAAAAATGCTGTTAAGGCATTGGCAAATTCGATTGATGATGATATTTCCACTTCTTCGACTGCCGAACTTGTTAACCAACTCCAGCAAAAATCTGAAGATATCAGAACTGAGGCAAAACAATTAATTTCAGAAACCCTACCTGATGCTGAAACCAATGATAAAGATTATATTTTTATGAATTTTGTGATGAACAATTTACCTGTAGGTATAATTGGGTTACTCTTTGCAGTGATATTTTCCGCCGCCATGTCGTCAACATCTTCTGAATTAAATGCCCTGGGTTCTACAACAACAATTGATTTTTATAAGCGCAATATCAAGAAAAATGGTTCCGACAAACATTATTTGACTTCCTCCAAGCTTTTTACTCTATCGTGGGGAATTATTGCAATTATATTCGCTTCGTATCTTTCACTTTTTGAAAACCTAATTCAGGCTGTTAACTTAATTGGATCATTATTTTACCCCACTGTTCTTGGAATTTTTGTTGTTGCATTCTTCTTTAAAAAAATTGAATCCAACGCAGTATTTATTGCTGCTATATTAAGCCAATTGGTTATCTTTTTAGTGCACTACCTCAATACTATTGGGAAGGCAGGAGTATTTACCATAGGTTTTTTATGGTATAATGCCTTAGGTTGTATACTTGTTGTTCTACTTGGATTGATAATTCAATTTATATTACCAAATAAAAAAACATCTACCTAATCAAAAACTTTGAAAATAATAAACCGGCCTTACGCCGGTTTATATTTAATAATATGAATATTGATTTCAATATTTTTTAGTCAATTGACATTTCCATTGGAATTGAAACTAAAGTATTACCCCATAATAAATCAATATTTGCTGAGGAAGGTTTCACATCAGCAATCATTATAGTGAAGGTTTCGACAGAGCCTGATAAATTGGATGAATTTATTTTTACACGAAGTGCATCTTCCGATTTATCATATTTTCCTGTTCCTCCCTGATCAGAAATATTATTAAAAATGATTGTCCACTCATCTTTTCCAGGAATGGTAAAAAGTGCGTATGATCCTGCAGATAAATTATTTCCGGCTATTTTGACGTCATCACCAAAAGTAATTTTTGTAGCAGCATTGGCGCCTGTTCTCCATAATTTGTCATAAGGAACCAGTTCACCAAATATTGTTCTTCCTTTTTTACTTGGCCTGGAATAGACAATACTGACATCAGTAAAACCAACTTTCTGCGAAAATGTGGCTGTTTGACTAGCTTGTGGCTTTTTATCTTGTCCAAAAGAATTTGCAACGAAAGCGCAAAGCAGTAATAATGTAATTAAACTTATTCTATTGTGTTTCATGATT
>CAYREN010000166.1:0-9424 GCA_964423255.1 uncultured Roseivirgaceae bacterium
CTACCAAAAGGATAAAAGAACTGTGGTAAAGGAAAAAATTAATATTAATAAGCATATTGGCTGGAAGGATGGCATTCTACAATTTAACAATGCCAATTTCCAGACTGTTATTAAAAAACTTAGTAGATGGTATGGTGTTGAGTTTGTTCTTGAAGGAAAATTTGACGATGAAAAATGGGGGTACTCCGGATGGTTCAAAAATGATTACTTAAATAACGTTCTAGAGCGTATTAGTTATTCGCAAGACTTTGATTATAAAATAGAAAATAAAAAAGTGACATTAAAAATAAAGGACTAACTATTTAAAAACTAACTATGAAATACAACGATTCATCTTAACAAAAAAAGCCGGTTCATTTATGTTAAACCGGCTAAACATCCAGTAGTAGTAAAATTTCCTGCAAGAATATTTACTACTAAAAATTTGAATGTTCATTTAAACGTAACAAAATTATGAAAATTAAATTACTAAGGCTAATTATTACTATGAGCAAGTTAGCAACTTATGGTATTTTACTGCAAACCCTATTTTTCAGCTTATTATTGGCAGAAAATAGTGAGGCTCAAAAAATCGAAAGAGTATATGATGTGCATCTAAATCTCAATTTAAATGATGCAAAAATAATTGACGTATTTCAGGAAATTGAATCAAAGACTGATTTTCACTTTTCGTTTGATATTTCTGATATTGAGAGTGATGTAAAAATTAATTACAGAAAGGATAATGCAACTGTTGCAGATGCTCTTTTGAAAATTTCGAAATTCGGCAATTTGAAATTTAAGCAAGTCAATAATTACATTACCGTAAAAAAGTTTGAGCGTGGTGAAAAACAAAAGATAGAGATTGTAATTCAGGGAATCTCCGTAACTGGTAAGGTTACAAGCACTGAAGATACAGAAGGTTTGCCAGGCGTGAATGTAGTTGTAAAAGGGACCAGTATTGGTACTGTAACAGATGTTGAAGGTAATTATGCTCTTGAAGTTCCTGCCGAAAATTCTATTTTGGTTTTCAGTTCAGTAGGATTTCTTACAGAAGAATTTTTAATTGGGAACAAAACAATTATTGATTTTACCTTAACTCCGGATATTACACAACTTTCTGAAATCGTTGTTACTGCACTCGGTGTCGAAAGAGATGTAAAAGCACTTCAATATTCTGTAACCACAATCGATGGGGATAATTTTACCAAAGCACGTGAAAACAATATTACAAACCAGTTGGCAGGTAGAATCGCAGGTGTTAATGTGAGTAAAACCAGTTCTGGTCCGGGAGGTTCTACACGAGTAATTATTCGTGGCAATACATCCCTTCAGGGAAATAACCAACCGCTATATGTTGTCGATGGTCTTCCTATTGATAACTCTGGTTTTGGACAAGCGGGTATGTGGGGAGGATCAGATGAAGGTGATGGCATGACAAGTATAAGCCCGGATGATATAGAATCCATAACTGTTCTTAAAGGTGCAAGTGCAGCAGCACTGTATGGTGCAAGGGCTGCAAATGGTGTTGTTAACATCACTACAAAGAAAGGATCCAATAGAAAAGGTATTGGCGTTTCCTTTCAAAGCAATTATACAGTCGAAAAGGCTGTAAATTTCTTGGACGTACAAACTGAATATGGTACAGGAGGTTTTGTAAATGGAGTGTCAACAAAGGCAACTACTCAGTCTCAGGCGTATTCTTGGGGTAATGATTCATGGGGCCCACGATTCGATGGTCAACCAGTAGTTATGTGGGATGGAATATCAAGACCGTACGAATCTGCAGGTGATAACTGGAATCGCTTTTTTGAGCCAGGACAGGCATTAACAAATAGTATAGCTTTTACCGGAGGTAATGCAGATCAAAATTTCCGTGTTTCGATTTCAGATCTGCGAAGCAACAGCATTATCCCTAATGCAGGATATAACAGAACTAATATCTCCATTTCGGCCAATTCTAAATTAGGTAAAAAATTAACTTTGGGAGCTAAGCTTCTTTATTCACGTGAAGATGTAAAAAATCGACCTGGAGTAGCTGATACTCCTTCAAACTCTTTTGCTGCCATAAGTAGAATGCCAGATAATTTTAATCTTGACTGGTTGAAAGGTGATCCAAATAAATTAGGTGCAATACCGCAAGACCAAGATGAAGCAAGTTTACTTTTATGGGGAAAACTACCAGGCGAAGAAATGCCATTTTCTTCTAGTAAATGGACTCAAAACCCTTGGTGGACGGCTTATCAAAAAGTAAATTCGGATATCAGAGATCGCGTTATTGCATCTGTTGACTTAAGATATGATATTACTGATAATATATATGTGAAGGGAAGGATTGGTATGGATTGGTACACACGAAGAGAGCAAGCACTAATCGCACAAGGTACAGGTTATAGAAGGCAAGGAACCATTTCAGAAGGAGAAAGAAGAATTCGTGAAGTAAATGCGGAATGGATGGTCGGATATAATGAATCTTTTGGAAGATTAAATGTAAATGCATTTGTTGGTGGTAATAAAATGACTAGGAGTAATGAGGTAATTAGCGCCAATGGCACAGGGTTTAATGTGCCTTTCTTTGCGGCTATAAACAATGCAGCTGCAAGAAATTACGGGTATGGATATTCTGAAAATGGGATTAACTCGTTGTTTGGTTCAGCAGAACTTGGTTGGGATGGCTATTTATTTCTTACAGCAACTGTACGTAAGGACTGGTTTTCAGTAGTAAATCCAGAGAATAACAGTGCATTGTACCCATCTGTCGGAGCCAGCTGGGTGTTTTCAGATAATTTTCAAGCCTTGCCCTCTTGGTTTAGTTTTGGGAAAGCCAGAGTTTCTTGGGCGCAGGTTGGCAACGTAACTATTTCTCCTTACAGAGCAAATCTTGCATATTCCCTTAGAGCTGATACGCATTTGGGAAGACCTTTGGCAGGTTTTTCAAGTGGAAATACTATTCCTAATCCGTCACTTATTCCTTATACTTCAAATGAAATTGAGGTTGGATTTGATCTTAGATTCCTTCAAAATAGACTAGGCGTTGATTTTGCCTATTATAATCAGGAAACTACAGATGATATTTTGAATGCTGGAATTTCAGGAACTTCAGGATTTACAGCTACTACAGTTAATCTTGGTAAAATGACCAATAATGGGGTGGAAATCTTATTAACGGGAACACCAATACAAGGGGAATTTAATTGGGATATTGCATTTAATTTTTCCAAAAATAATAATAAAGTAGTTTCTCTTATTGAAGGATCTGATGAATTATCATTAGCTCAGTCAAGGACACGTTCTTCCAGAATTAAGCACATTGTTGGTTACCCTTTTGGTATGGTAACAGCAAGAGTTCAACAAATGACTGATGACGGCCGACCTGTTTATACTGAACTGGGATTGGTACAAGGAGCCAGTGAATATGAGATTTTAGGAAATGGAGTCCCTGACTTCACTGGAGGACTGAACAATACCTTTTCTTACAAGGGCTTTAATTTAAGTTTCTTAATTGACTTTAAATCAGGTGGTGTTATTCATTCAGGGACAAATGCGAATTTGTTGAGTTGGGGGAGACACAAGGCAACAGTTCAGGGACGAGAAGGTAACCCAGCAGTTGAAATTTCGGGAGTATATCAATCAGGTTCAGATGGAGATGGAAATCCTACATATACTGAAAAAACCTGGACTCTAACTGAGCAGCCTGCTTCTGACTATTGGTGGTCCGTTGGATCAAGAGATTCTAGGTTTGTTACCTATGATGCCTCTTATGGAAAATTGAGACAACTTACCTTTGGTTACAGTTTCCCACGTTCGCTGATAGGTGATAAGATTCAAAGCCTCAGTCTCTCATTCGTAGGACGAAATTTAGCTTATTTGTGGAAAAATACAGAAAATATTAGTCCTGAGGCAGGTTATTCAAATGGTAATTCTCAAGGTCTAGAAAACATTGGTACGCCAGAGACAAGAAGCTATGGCTTTAACGTGAAGGTAGAATTTTAACGAAAACACTATAAAAAATGAAATATTATATAAAAGTATTGATATTGGGAATACTGGTTACGGTTATACCAATAGCTGGTTGCGACACTGATGAACTGCACGATATGAATATAGATCCGCAGTCTTTAAATGAAATTGATATGAATTTTCTATTTACAGCTGCCATATTAGGCAGTGCCTCAGGAGGTGGTGCTCCAGGGTACAATCGCCATGTTGATTGGAGAACAAATATTGGTATGGGTTCTTATGCCATTCAATTTATGGCATCGTTGGGCCAATGGCCGGGAGAAAAGTACAGAGAAAATACTGAAACTGATGCGGCTGCATTCACCTACTTTTATGGTGGTCAATTGAAGATTTTTCAGGATATTATCAGACAAACAAGTGAAGGAGGATTTGCTGAAGGTCGTTACCACAATCTAGTTCAGGCAACGCGAATTATGATGGCCTGGAGTTATCATAGATTGACAGATATGTATGGAAGTGTTCCATATTCTGAGGCAGCTCAAGGAATAGACGGAATTTTCTTTCCAAAATATGATGATCAAAAGTCTATTTATGAAGCGCTATTTTTAGAATTGAAAAGTGCTGCAGATGCATTGAATGCTTCTGCACTGGATGAAGGATTTTCTAAGTCTGACATTATGTATGATGGAGATGTGGAAAAATGGAGAAAATTTGCATATTCAATTATATTAAGATTAGGTATGCGTGTATCCAATGTAGATGCGACTATGGCTAATAAATGGGTCGGTGAAGCAATGGGTAAAACGTTTACAACTAATGACGACAATGCTTTTATTCCAATGGCTGAAGGTCCAGGTCAGAATACAAGTCAAAATGGAATTGTCAGGGCATATTATCCTGGTGATGGAGATGAACCAAATTATTTGAGTCGAACAATGATAGATTTTCTTAAGGGACCTCTTCCGGATGATGTAGTTGATGATGACCCACGATTAATGGTTCTTAGTGGTGGAATGTACGATTGGACACCAAATTCTTTTACTTCTTATAACCAAAATCCATTGGATCAAGAAGGGTTGCCAAATGGATATGATCGGGCAATGCTTGATAATGAGGCAGGCGAAAGTGTTGTTTTGCAAACAACATACGCAAGACTTAACATCTTATTAATGGATTTAGGCGAACCATATCCGTTTATGACTTATGCTGAAGTGGAATATTTACTCGCAGAAGCAGCTGAAAGAAGCATTGGAGGGGGAAGTGGTACTGCTAAAGAGCATTATGAAAAAGGAGTTACCGCCAACATGAAAGATTATACCAAGTATGATGCTTCATTAATTATTGATGATGCTACAATAAGTGACTATTTAGCAAGATATGAATATGATGTGTATAAGCCGGCCTTAGAAATGATCGGTGAACAAGTATGGGTAAATCACTTGTTTAATTGGTATGAAGCATGGTCGAACTGGAAAAGAACTGGTTTTCCACAGTTAACTCCACATGACTATCCTGGTAATTCTACTGGAGGGACAATTCCAAGAAGACTTAAATATTCTATTGATGAATTATCTGCCAATTTCGATGCTGTCGATGGAGGAACCAAACCTGATGAATATACAACAAGAGTTTGGTGGGATGGTGGAACCAACTAACATGCGTTAATATAAATCTGATTTTAAAAGCCCTTGATTATATCAAGGGCTTTTTCATTAAATTAACTATTCAATGAATTCACTTATCAAATTCAATACATTCATTTTACTATTCTTAATTGCTTTCAATACTGTGTTTGGTCAGGGAACAGTTACTAATTTGCGTAGCCTTGGCTATGCAATTTTTCCTGCGCCACAAAAGGTAGAAATGGAAAAGGGGTATATTATAATTGATGCTTCCTGGCAGATATTATCTGAAAAATCAATACCACAAAAAATAACTAACGGCCTTAATAAAAGAGTTCAAGAGTTACATCAATTAAATTTTTCCAACTCTGGATCAAGTAAGATAAATTTGAAAATCAGCAAAGATGCTGTTTCAGGTATTGCCAAAAAAGAGAATTCAGATCAGGCATATAAGATCACCATCAAAGAGGGCAACATTACCATAGAAGGGAATCAGGAAGCAGGCCTTTTCTACGGAATACAAAGTTTCCTACAGCTGATGAAACCTGTATCGGCAGGAAAATTTCAACTACCTGTAGGCACAATTACTGACTGGCCCGACCTAGAACTAAGATTTGTCCATTGGGATACCAAACACCATAGAGACAGGATGGAGACCTTGAAAAGATACATTGACTGGTCTGCTTATTTTAAAGTAAATGCAATTGCTTTCGAAATTGAAGATAAATATGAATATCCTTCACATCCTGTAATTGGAGGTCCAAATGCTTTTACCAAAGGAGAGATGCAAGAGTTGACCAGGTATGCATTGGATAGATTTATACAACTTGTTCCCAATGTACAGGCCCCGGCTCATATGGCCTTTGTTTTGAAGCATAAGGAATTTGAGCACCTGAAAGCTGACGAGAATAATTTTCAGATATGCATGTGTGATGAAGAGGCCATAGAGCTTATTTTCGATATGTATCAGGATATGATAGACGCAACTCCGGGAGTTGATTATTTTTTCGCATCTACGGATGAAGTGTATTATGCCGGTATTTGTGAAAAATGTGATTATGAATACAATGATAAAAATCGAAGCCAGGCCTGGGTGGACTATATCCAAAGAGTTAACAAGTGGATGTCTGAACGTGGCAGAAGGGTAATAGCCTGGGTAGAGTATCCGCTGTTACCAAAAGATATATCTCAAGTTCCCGGTGATGTCATTGATGGCATAATGGGATCAGGTAAAACCCGAGAATGGATAACTAATGAAAATAAGGCAGGTATCGACCAATTTTCTTACAGTTCAATACAGGGATCAGAGTTTCTTTTTCCAAATTATTTTCCAACAAAATATCGTGGACGTCAGATAGCTGGCAGGCTGAGTAGTATCTATCATGATGTATCAGACAGGAAAGCGGATGGCGCTAATCTGATCGGTACATTTGCTGCCGCATGGGATGATTCCGGTTTGCATAGCGAAACATTTTGGTTGGGCTGGGCAACAGTCACTCAATATGGCTGGACAAACAAATTTCCATCCCTTCATCAAAATATTGCAGACTTCATGGACGTATTCTATGGATATGATAGTCCGGATATGGTAGAAAATTATATGTTATTGGAAGAAGGCGCCAGGTACTATGAAACTTTGTGGGATAGAGAAAAATCTACAGAACGTATCAAGCGACGGTATGGAAATTCTTTTGGGAAAGGTATAGGAGGAGAATCAGCTGATTTACTTCTTCATCCACCTACATTGCCTTCTGCAAAAGATTTGAGTTTTAAACCCTCATTTCGAAAAACCTATGGTCAGAAGATTGAAGAGGCCTCAATACTGATTAAAAAGAATGAACTGCTAATAATGCAACTGATGAGAAATATGACACGAGTACGCCATAACAGGTATAATATTGAAGTACTGATTTCTATAGCATTATTAGAACGCTACACCATGAACACAGTACTTAACCTTGCGAAAGTTGAAGATTATTTGATCGAAGGCTCAGAAATAAAAGACGACTATGCAAAAGCAGTTAATTTCTTAGTCGAGGCGTACAAACTTTCGGGGAAAATAATGAGAGATCAAGAATTAATGTGGACAGATTTTACAGCTACCTGGGAGAAAAGCATGCTTAAAAAGAACCAGCGTGAAGGGGGGAAAGACTATTACCATGTGTTTGATGATGTAAAAGATCATACTGCCGACCGTCGTATTGGACTGGAATACATGTTGGCCCCTTTTGAGAGAACTGGAATTGACAAATGGAGAAAACAATTGGGCTTGGTGATCAAGGAATTTGCTGGTCTCCACAACATCCCGATAACAAGCTTAGAAGCTGTAAGATTAGAGGATTAATAAAAAAATGAAAATATATCTTAAAATTAAGCCACTGCTCCTCCTAGGATTATTGACCATATTTAATGGTATTTTTAAGTGTAATTCTCAATCGGTAGTTCCACCATATCAAGATAAAAACCACTTTAGACAGACTTTTGGCACAGACCGTAACTACAGAGTATATCTGCCAAAAAGATACGGGAATGACGCTAAAGACTATCCTGATAATCATGAAATGAAGTTTCTGGCAAAATATGAAGCTAAGGATTATTTGCTGATTATACGACGGTTTTATTAGGGAATTGTAAACTTAAAATCAATTAAGGAATAAGGAACATATGAACTCTAAAAATACGATCTTGATCTTTGGGATATTTTTTTGTTTGGGGTGTACTGAGCAAAAGCAGACAAAAAATCCACAGGAAAATCATATTGACACAAATATGTTTCAGCATCATTTTATAACACGGGATTTACCCGGCAAAACAGATTGGGGGTATGGATGTTCGGCGATGGCAGATTTTGATAATGACGGGGATTTGGACTATGCATTCACAGGAAATGAAGGTTTATACTGGTTTGAAAACCAGGAAAATATTAAGTGGGTAAAGCATGAGGTAGGTACTATGCCACTGAGGTTTTTGGGAGCGACTACTTTTGATATTGACAAAGATGGTTGGGAAGATATCGTCATTGGAGGGTATTGGTATAGAAATCCTCAAAGCCCCAAAAGTCAAGTGTTTGAAAGATACAGGTTCGATGAAGCCATAGAAACAAATATTCATGATGTTGTGATGGCCGATGTGGACGGAAATGGTACACAAGATGTAGTATTGATGGGAGAAGATGTGGGGGTGTTTTGGTATGAAATACCCAGTGATCCTAAGCAAAATATGACTTGGAAAAATACAGCAGTGACACTGGAAGTTTTAGTTACTGAAGATCATATTCACTCAGGTTTTTTCCCTCGGGGAGTGGGTGACTTGGATGGTGATGGTGACAATGATTTGGTCTTACCGGATAGATGGATGGAAAATGAAAACAATGGTAAAAGCTGGAAAAAACATCAACTGCCATTTGGTAAAAGAGGACCCTTTGGTTTATCATCCCGCAGTTGGATTATTGATCTGGATAATGATGGAGACAATGATATTGTTGTCACAGATTCTGATCAAAAGGCTTCAAGAGCAGCATGGTTAGAAAATGATGGTAACAATCCTCCTGGGTTTAAGGCTAATTTCCTCCCAATGTCTGCACCAGGAATTAGAGGATCCTTTCACTCATTATTTGTTGGCGATTTCGACAATGACGGAGATCAGGATATTTTTACCTGTGATCAGGAAGACGATACCCTCCCCCCGGAAGGAGCTTTTCCACGCTGGTATATTTGGGAAAATATTAGCAAGGACGATGCTGATATTCATTTTGTTGAAAGAGTGATATTTGATGGTAAACTGGGTGGTCATGATGCCCTTGTAGGTGATGTTGATGGCGACGGTGATCTGGATATTTATTCTAAGGTTTGGAATCTGTGGCC
>CAYREN010000167.1:0-9402 GCA_964423255.1 uncultured Roseivirgaceae bacterium
GATACCGAGATGAGTGCCAATTCTCTTGACATCAATACCATTCGTAAGATACCGGCATTTATGGGAGAGGTAGATGTGATAAAGAGCATTCAACTGTTACCAGGAGTAAGTACAGTTGGCGAGGGGGCTTCTGGTTTTAATGTTCGGGGAGGTGGTGTTGGCCAAAACCTGGTGCTACTTGATGAAGCACCGGTTTATAATGCATCTCATATGCTTGGGTTTTTCTCAGTTTTTAATCCCGATGCGGTAAAGGATGTGAAATTGTACAAGGGAGGTATTCCTGCAAAGTATGGCGGACGGATATCTTCTATCCTCGATATTAGAATGAAGGATGGAAATGCCAAGAAGTTTGGAGTTCAAGGGGGTATTGGTACAATATTTAGCAGGGTGGCTGTTGAGGGACCAACCTTCAAAGATAAAGGGTCTTTTATTTTGGCCGGTCGAAGATCGTATATCGATGTATTATCCAGGCCTTTTACCGATGTGTTGGATGATGGAGCAAAATTGAATTTTTACGATGTAACCTTAAAGACCAATTACAATTTCAATCAAAACAATACCTTGTTTTTATCAGGGTATTTGGGAAGAGATGTATTTATGTTTGATAAAGATCAAGGTTTCTCTTGGGGCAACAAGACTGGAACAGTCAGATGGAATCACTTATTTGGAGATCGTTTGTTTTCAAATTTTACGATGCTTTTTAGCGATTATGATTATTTGTTAAAATTTGGTGAAACAGACTTTGATAAATTTGAATGGAAGTCAAGGATCAGAACCATCGATTTTAAGCCTGAATTTACATACTTTATCAATTCTTCCAATGAGCTCACATTTGGGGGTGAGGTTCTTTATTATAAATTTGATCCTGCCAATGCAAATGTGACAAGCAATGGCGTAAACTCAGATTTTAGCCTTGAGAAAAAATATAGTCTGGAATCAGCTGTTTTTGTTGGAAACGACATGAAAATCAATGAGTCTATTTCTGCTCATTATGGATTGCGAATTTCAAACTTTCAATACCTCGGCCCTGGAAATGTATATCAATGGGAAACAACAGAACCAGGAAAAAGAAAAGAATTAGCATCAGTTCGGCGGGCAGAAAAATATGAATCCATTGCAAGTTATACAAATTTTGAGCCACGTGTTTCTTTAAAAGTTCAGACTGGGGAAAAGACATCTTTTAAGGCAAGTTACAATCGTATGTCGCAATACATTCATTTAATTTCCAATACTACTGCCTCCAATCCGCTGGATGTTTGGATGCCAAGTACAAATAATGTATTGCCACAATTGGGTGATCAATTTGCAGTTGGAATTTTTAAAAACTTCGGTTCTGACAATGATTATGAAATGTCGGTGGAAGCATACTATCGTTCCACGAAGCACCAGATTGAGTATGTTGATGGAGCGGATATATTGATCAACGAATTTTTGGAAGCTGAATTACTGAGTGGAGATGGTCGTGCAATGGGCCTTGAATTTTATTTGAAGAAAAATACAGGTAAGCTAAACGGCTGGATCAGCTATACTTTAGGCAAGTCTGAGTTAAAAGTAAATGGAGTGAATAACTTCAATTGGTATCCCACAAGATACGATCAAAGGCATAATCTGAAAATTGTTGGCTATTATGAGCTTAGCAAAAGATGGGTACTATCGTCAACCTTCACATATCTTAGTGGAACTCCTACTACTTTTCCAACAGACAGATTTACTCAACAACAATATTTAATTCCTTACAATGCTTTCGAAACAAGAAATAATGTAAGAATTCCCGATTTTCACAGGCTTGATTTTTCTGCGACATTCTATGGGAAAAAGTATAAGAAAAATGGAAAACGAAGAAAGAATAGTGATTACTGGGTATTTAGCATATATAATGTATATGCTAGGAGAAATCCCTTTTCAATCTATTTTTCCCAGGGAGCGGAGCGCACAGAAATTAGTCAGCCGATAGAAACATTTGCAACGCGTGTGTCAATAATCGGCACCGTGGTCCCCGCTGTTTCTTATAATTTTAGTTTTTAGATCAATGGTCAAATTAATAAAAAACATATCTGCAATTATCCTAACAATTGTCTTCCTGTCATGTGAAGATAATATTGATGTGGAACTCCCAAAAACTACATCTGTTGTTGTCATTGATGCATGGATAAATAATAAACATGAAGCCCAGACAATTAGTGTTCTGAAATCCATACCTTATTTTCAAAACTCATTTCTTCCAGGGGTAAATGATGCAGAGGTGATAGTTGAAAATATCACAAGTGGATATGATTATAATTTTATTATAAGTGATGATGACGGAATTTATATTTGGAATCCCACACAGTCTCAGCATTCAATTGGCAAAGAGGGTGATGATTACAGGCTTAAAATAAAACTGGGGACTGAAGTATATGAATCTTTTTCTGTCATGAATAGAGTCCCTAATGTAGATAGCATTTTATTCTCTCATGAAAAAGAAAATAGCTTTTTCCCGGAAAGTTATTTCGCACAATTTTATGGTTTTGACCCAGCGGGAGTAGGAGATACCTATTGGATTAAAGCATGGAAAAACGGTGGTTTTTTGAACAAACCATCAGAAATAAATATTTCATATGACGCCGGAGGTTCTCCGGGTGCAATAATTGATGGAGTGACATTTATCAAACCTGTTAGAGATGGAATCAATCCATTTGACCAGGACGAAGAAGATAATTTTTTATCTCCATATTCACCTGGGGATTCTGTGTACGTCGAATTGCATTCTATCAATAACGATACATACGATTTTCTGCATGCAGTACGTATCCAGACCGATCGTCCTGGTGGGTTTTCAGAGCTTTTTGCCCAGCCGCTTGCCAATGTATCTTCAAATATCATGACTGTAGATGAGACATCGTCATCGGTAAAAGCTATTGGCTTTTTTAATGTATCTGCAGTTTCTGCAATGGGACTAAAGTTAGACCCTGACAATCTCCCTCCAATGCGTCAATGATTTGGTTTTATCTGTTTATTTTTTAAAATTTTTAAGTAGTAAGAAAATATAATCCTGTCTTCCGAAAGACAGGCATCCTGGTTTCATGGAAAGATAGTATTTTTGTGAAAAATATCGAAAATGCAGATTAAGAATACCTTTAACGACATTGTACATACTAAATGCCCCAATTGCCGAGACGCAAATATGTTTAAATCGAAAACTATTGATTTTAAAAATATGCTTAAAATGCATCATGCTTGTCCTGAATGCAAGCATGATTTTATGCCTGAACCTGGGTTTTATTTTGGTGCGATGTACATAAGCTATGGAATAAATGTTGCTTTAATGGTGTTTTTTGGTGTGGTTTGTGAAGTGTTGTTCAGTCCAGAAAATGTGTTGATTACCCTGGCGTCAGTTTTTATTCCAACTATAATTTTGGTGCCTTGGAATTTCAGAATCTCCAGAGCAATCATGTTATATGTATTTGGGGGAGTTGGTTAAAACAGGCGGTTTAAAAAAAGACCATAGCAGAATAATTGTAAAATTTTTCTATTTATCCCTACTTCGTTATATATGAAAACTTGTCTTTGAGTTTTAAAAATGGAGTTTCGAAATATTTGAAACTTATACTGCTAATAATAATTGTAATAAATAAAGCTACTGAAGTTTCTAATAACATTACCTGCCACAATTCAGTATTGAACGAAAATTTGTTAGAAATTGTAGTTGTTGTCAAAATTCCAATAAAATGGAGACAATACAATCCGTAGGTAATCTTCCCCAGCTGAGTAATTTTTTTGAATCGAGACATTTTGAATATGGAGTTTTTTGCATAATTCTGTTCAAGAATTATAACCAGAATTACGATGGCAATAAAAGCTCTTTCGAATATTGCAATGGTGGAATTAATAAAAAATAAGTCGTCGCGAAATAGAAAAATAGCAATAAATATCAAGTAGATTAGATAAATCTGATACTTCTTTAAGTTTTCAAATATAGATTTTGCTTTATTAAAATTAATTATTACCCATGCACCCATGCCACCAACGGCCATATCTCCGATGCAAGACAGGGTATGATGTTCATATAATAGCGGGCTGTTATTAAGTGATCGAAAGATGAGGCTTGAGAGAATAATAAATGTAAATGGAATCCAGTATCTTTTTACGGGAAATAAAAAGAGAATTATTGGCCAGAAAAAATAGAATTGTTCTTCTATTGCCACACTCCAGAGAACTCCCAGAATTGAAGCATCAGGCAAGCCATTTTGTATAAAATCAAAATTATTTAAAAAGGTAACATACATCCATGGATTGGCAGTTTCATTTGGGCTCTGGCCAAATAGAATTTTAAATTGAGGGAAAATGGAAAATCCAAAAAAAACACAGAAGTAAAATAATGGCCAAATTCTTAAGATTCTACGTATCCAAAATTTTCTGATATTTATTTGACCATTAAGCTTTTTTTCTTCAATCAGTAAATAGCTTATTAAAAATCCGCTTAAAACAAAGAAAAAATTAACGCCTAAATTCCCATTACCAAACAAATCATATTTTATAAATTGATATAATTCTGATTGCTTTATAATGTCGTAATCGGTATGGAAACTGTGATATAAGAAAACTGACAGGAAACATAAAAACCTTATTCCATCCAAATTCTCAAAATATATTTTCTTTTTCATCTCTAAGAAGGTCTATTTTAAGAAGTGATAGATAAGATTGAATAATTTAATAATTATTTTTCCACTTGATGCTGCAACCTATACTCGGGATTTGATTTTCAGGCACCTTTTTTCCAGAAAGAGTACAATCCAAAGCGACTCTAAGATCCGACCCGGTTATTGGTAAATTATTGCTTGGTCTGGAATCGTCAAACTGACCTCGGTAAATGCATTTTAAGCTTTTATCAAATAAAAACAGGTCTGGTGTACATACAGCATTATATTTTTTTGCAATTTCCTGAGTTTCATCATACAGATACGGAAAGATATATTCAGAAATTTTTGCATGAATTTTCATCAATTCCGGACTATCCTGTGGATATTTTTCAGCATCATTGGAACTGATTGCTACAAACGAGACGCCTTTTGGTACGTAATAATTAGCCATACGGACCAGCTCATCATTGATATGAATTACGTATGGACAGTGATTACAAATAAACATGATTAAGGTTGCATGCTCCCCTTTCAATTCTGAAAGCAATAAAAACTGGCCAGATACAGTATCAGGAAGTTCGAAGGAAGGTGCGGTTGTGCCCAAGGGCATCATTGTAGAAAGTGTGGCTGACATAGATTATGAATATTGGTTCTATTATTATAATGCAAAAAAGGTGCTTGAATACTAAAGTCAAAAGAAATTACAATGCCAATTCCAGACTAAGCAATTAATAGTGTTGCTACATTCTACTTTTCCTTTGCAACTTTTTGATTTGGTCTCTTATCTTCTGACTTCGGACAATACTAGTATTTTTTATTAATTTTATTATAAATCAAATACCTTGTCAAAGGTATTGAAATATACAGAAACTGAAAAAGAGATTTGGCACATACTAAAAATTAGTTAAATGGTAACAGTTGTTCGTAATCAGGTCTTAAAAATATAAACACATGAAGAAATCATTAATAGTCACCATTATGGTCATTTCCTTTTTGGGGAATGCAATTGCACAAAGAGAACAATTTGATACGATAAACAATAAAGTAATTAATATAAATGGTGTTTTCCCGAATCTTACCGTTTTAGGTGCTTCGGATAAAGACCGAAGTGAAAGCGGAATCGGTGCTTTAATTCCGTGGGCAAATAAGCTCTGGATGATTGGCTATGTAGCTCACATTAAAGGTTCTGGTTTAGGATTATATGAAATTAGTGATGACATGACCATGGTTAAACATCCGCAGAGCGTGACCGGTACCTTCGCAAACCGAATGATTCATAATGCATCTGAACAAGCCATCATAGGTCCACATTTTATAGATAAGAATGGGAATGTGAAAACATGTGAAGAATTGTCAAAGCATAGATTGGCAGCAACTATGGAGCATTTGACTGACCCAATTAACAAGGTGTATTTTCTGACAATGGAGGGTTTATTTTTTGAATGCGATGTAAATACTTTTAAAGTCACTTTGTTATTCAACTTATATAACGAGCTGGAAATTCCGACAACAGGATACGTGCATTTCAAAGATGGTCATACAGGAAATGGTAGAGTCGTTGTCGCAAATAATTCATATGATGAAAGGGATTTTCTCGGGGAATCTTTTGCCGGCAGGTTAGCCGAATGGGATGGTAAAAGTGAGAAGTGGACAATTCTTGAAAGAACAGCATTTATTGGTGTAGGAGGAAAAAATAGTAGTCAATTTATGGGGAAATCAATTTACGGAAATCCAATTTTTGCCACCGGTTGGGATAAGAAATCAGTTATCTTAAAATGCTATAATGACCGAACGGAGGAATGGAAAAGATATCGCCTCCCCAAAGGAAGTCACTCATTTGATCACGCATGGAATACCGAATGGATGCGGATACGAGAAGTACAAACAGAGCGGTTTTTAATGGATGCATTTGGAATTTTTTATGAATTGCCAATGATGACTTACGGTGGACTTATATGGGGAATTAAGCCAATAGCATACCATCTAAGAATTGTACCGGATTTTTGTTATTGGAGAGGTTTGTTTGTGATGGCAGGAGACCAAACAGATCATGGAGTAGGACAACCACAATCAGGTTTATTATTTCAAAATATTGATGATCTATGGAATTATGGTAAACCAACTGGTTGGGGTGCAGTTTGGCAAGATGAGAAGGTACAGGCAAATGAATTTTCTGATCCGTTTTTGATGACGGGGTTCGATAAAAAAACTGTTCACTTTATCAATAAGGGAAAAGAGGAAATAGAATTTACTATAGAAATTGATGTTATGGGAAATGATGAATGGCATCATTATAAAACAATTAAAGTCAACCCAAATGGCTATGCACATTATGAATTTCCCAATGGATATTCAGCTCATTGGGTAAGAACAAAAGTAAATAGAGAATCTGTTGTTACTGTTCAATTTGTTTACAATTGAAATTTATATGGTATTTGGTTAATTGGGAATATGAAGGATTGTAAAATAAATATAGTAGCATCAAATGAAAGACTGTCAATGACTAAAAATCGAATAATCAAACTGCTTTATTAAAAATAACTAACAGAGATAAATGAATTAATCAAATGTCAGATGTTAAGATAAATGGTTTGATATATACTCTTCAACTTGAAAAGTTTAAATGAGAATTAAAAACATTATTGACCTTATTCAAAATTAATAATTAGGTTGACTAAATATAAAAGAATTATATTTTATAATTTTAGATTATGGAAATGGATATTCAAAACATTAAAATTGATTTGATTCAATGGTTAACAACAATTGAAGATAAATTAATTATCCAGAAAATTGCAGAAATTAGAAAGACACAAACCAAAAATGATTGGTGGAATGAAATTTCTGACCATGAGCGTATTTCAATCGAGAAGGGTATTTCTGATGGAGAAAAAGGGAAAATAACCAAACACTCAGAAGTTAGAAAAATATATGAAAAGTGGTTATGAGATTCAATGGACTGATAATGCTTTAAATGAGTTGAGGCTGACCTTTGAATACCTTGAAGAAAATTGGACAGAAAAGGAAATAACCAAGTTGTCAGCAGAAATTGAAAAAACAATTCAATTAATCAGTAATAATCCAAAGCTATTTGCAAAAAGTAATTATAAGGGAATCAGAAAGGCAGTTGTACTTAAATTAAATTCAATTTACTATTCAGAAAAAGAAAATAAACGCATTGAAATTATTTCCTTCTTTGCAAACAGAATGAATCCAAAATCAAGACTTGTTTAACATTGCATCAATAAAATTTTTAGCAAATAGCCCAACAAGTTGAATCACTATTCTTGATACTTGCTATTTTAATCAGATTAAGGGAATGAATTAAAAACTCCTAATGGAGATAATTGAATTAATCAAATGTAGGATGTTAAGAAAAATAGTAAGATAAACAAAAGGTATTACTTTTATAGTGAGTATTAATTACCTAACCATAGACAAATGCACAACTTTTATATTTTCTCTTTTCTGATTTTATTGCTCAATGCTTGCAACTCTAACCAACAGAAAAATAGCGAAGAAGCCAGACTTCCAAATATTATTGTCATTCTGGCGGACGATATGGGGTATGGAGATGTTCAGGCATTTAATCCCGAATCACAAATTGCAACCCCAAATCTCAATAGTTTGGCAGAGGAAGGTATGAAATTTTTAGATGCACATACCAACTCTTCTGTTTGCACACCTACGAGGTATGGATTGGTCACAGGAAGATACGCTTGGAGAACGAGATTGAAAAGAGGCGTTTTGTCTGGTTATTCCAGTCACTTGATAGATACCGGTCGAACCACCATAGCAAGTCTGGTAAAACAAAAAGGTTACAGTACCGCTGTCATTGGAAAATGGCACTTGGGTGTAGATTATCCATGGGTAAATGGTGCAGCCTCCGAAGGCTTTAACAGGCTGAATTATTTTTCTGAAGACAAGGGTGTAGACTATAGTAAACCAGTAAAAAATGGACCAAACAGCCTGGGATTTGACTATTCATTTATTGTACCCGGGTCATTGGATATGAGCCCATATGTGTATTTAGAAAATGGTAAGGCTACAGCAATCCCAGATAGCATTAGTCCCATGGTGCCATTTCCTGCTTTTTCGCGAAAAGGTGAAATATCTCCTGACTTCAGTCATCAATCAGCTTTGGATAGAATCACAGAAAAAGCTGTTGAATATATAAATGTCAAATCAAAAGAGGATAATCCATTTTTACTTTATTTCCCTTTGACAGGTCCTCATAAACCTGCACTGGTAGCGGAGCGATTTGAAGGAAAATCAGGCTTTGGCCCTTATGGAGATCTTGTAATGCAAGTTGATTGGACAGTAGGAGAAGTGATGAAGGCGATTAAAGAAAATGGTATTGACGATAACACAATAGTGATTTACACAAGTGACAATGGATCTTATATGTTTCGCATTGATGAAGATAAACCAGATCATGTAGATGATGAAACCGTTCAAGGATTTCATGCAGATCGACGGCAATCAAATTATATTTGGAGAGGAACGAAAGCAGATATTTATGATGGGGGTCACAGGATTCCTTTTATTGTCCGCTGGACTGGGAATGTTAAAGGAGGAACATCAAACTTAAATACGATTTGCATGACGGATATATTTTCTACCATTGCTGAAATTTCTGGCATTGAGGAGTCAGAGCAAGCCGGTGTTGATAGTTTTAGTTTTCTGTCTTTACTCAAAGGGCAAAAATCCCATGAAAGGCCTCCGGTAATTCATCATTCGATAAATGGGACTTTTTCTGTCAGATATGGAAAGTGGAAGATGA
>CAYREN010000168.1:0-9346 GCA_964423255.1 uncultured Roseivirgaceae bacterium
AGCGTATTTTTTGAGTCATAATTGAGTATTAGGTATATAATTTGCTACTCGCTGTCGTATGACACCAAGGTATTTACATTATAATCCTTAAACATATCCCTCCCCCCTAAAAATGCCAATTCAATAATAAAGGAAACCTGAATGACAATACCGCCTGCTTTTTCAATGAGGTCACATGCGGCCCTCGCTGTGCCACCCGTGGCAAGCAAGTCATCGTGAAGAAGAATTCGTTCTCCTGGAACGATAGAATCTTTATGGATTTCCAGTACATCTTCGCCATACTCCAAAGAATAGGATTGTCTCAATCTTTCTGCAGGGAGTTTACCTTGTTTTCTAACCAATACAAAACCAGTGTTAAGCTTATTGGCCAATATACCGCCAAAAATAAATCCGCGAGAGTCAATACCCACTACCTTATCTATATGTAAATCTTTGGATATTTCGAAGAGAGCATCTGCGCATTTTTTGAAACTTTCCTCATTTTTCAATAGTGTAGTGATATCTCTGAACATTATTCCCTTTTTTGGGAAATCAGGAATATTCCTAATCATTTGTTTAAAATATTCCTCCATTAAGGTATTGATTCAGTTTGTAGTACCGTCTATTTTAAGCCAAGACGAATATAGATAATTCATCCTAAATCCAATTGTTGAATAACGGTTTATTGATTATCAAAAACAGAAAAAGATTTAACCTGCATAATGCAGGGAATAATTATTGATACTTGAAAAGAGTTAGAAACTACGCCACCTGCCTGCGGCGAGGCAGGTTGACTATGAATTCTAAAAACACTTACTAAAATTTAATTTTATTGACAATTTGCTGATTTATCTGAAAGTCAATATCTTATCTGCTAAATAGTAAAATCCGTGAATTATTAAGGGTAAGTAGGAAATGCTTGAATCTATAGTTGCGGACATTAAGCGAAATAAAAAAAATTACAATTGTTAAGGCCGTTGCATTATAGATATCCAAGCGCTTGGGTGATGATAATTTTATGCAACCGCCTTATACTGGTAATAATGTTACTTTTTAATTTCGTCTTTGTATTCTTCCTCTCAATGGATGATTCTTGCAAAAGATAGGAAGCTATAAAATTATGATGGGTCTTTATCTTCAATTCTTTTTCTTCAGTATTAAATTTTTCAATCGATGATTCAGATTTATTTATTTTTATTTCGATCTCATTTGAGACATTTGAATCAACAGAATATATTTCCCAATTATTGATAGATGAAAAAGTAAAAATTCCAAGACCGACGCCAAATACAATTACTAAATTTTTAATCCGATTTGTTTGAGAAGAGTTCATTTTTGACATTATAATAAAGTTGTTTGTTTTCTTTAGATCAAATAAACAAGATTAATGCCAAGTTTATAACTTACAGAATACCAGAACGATAATAATCCATCCTATAATTTTATGTTCGTTTTTGAACATTGATGCAATAAAAATCGAACAATTTTCAAAACAGGCATTTATTTTTTTGATGGAGATTTATAGTTTAATTGCATAATAATTGACAGCTAACCATTATTCAATACCTCTACAAATCCATATATTTATACTGATAATATTATTGCACAATTAACATCGTTAAACCCATGAAAGTCAACAATTCGAGAAGAGAATTTGTCAGAAAAACAGCAACTGCCATTGGTGGAATTGGGCTGACCTCAAATATATCTTTTGCCAAATCTAAAACTACTCCGAAAATTCAGAATAAGTTGCCACAATGGAAAGGCTTCAACTTCCTTGATTTCTTTTCACCAAATCCCAAAAACGCCAGGGAACAGACTAAAGAAGAATATTTCAAATGGATGGCAGATTGGGGGTTTGATTATGTCAGGATTCCAATGGCTTATCCTTCATACCTGAAGATTGATCACGAAGAAAAAATATCTATAAAGCAAGTCAGAAAAATTAGCCACAAACAAACGGATAAGATAGAACATTTGGTGCATTTGGCACATAAGCACAATTTACATGTAAGCCTCAATCTGCACCGAGCTCCTGGGTTTTGTGTGAATGCTGGCTTTCATGAACCTTATAATCTTTGGAAAGACCAGGAAGCGCTTGATGATTTTTGTTACCATTGGAAATTTTGGGCAAAAAGATTCAAGCGCACTTCGAGAGAAAAAATAAGTTTTGACTTGGTCAATGAGCCATGTATGCGTGAAGACATGAACGATCAACTTTCGAAACGAAGCCCTGTGCCAGGTGATATTTATAGGAAAGTTGCCAAAGCAGCTGCGGAAACCATTCGAAAACAAAATCCCAATCATTTGATCATCGCAGATGGCAATGACGTAGGTAGCAAGATTATACCTGAAATCATTGACTTGGACATTGCTCAAAGCTGCCGTGGGTACAATCCTGCCATCATTTCACATTATAAAGCACCCTGGGTTTATAAAGATACAGAGAATTTACCTACCCCAATTTGGCCGGGCCAGGTTGGCGAACAATACCTCAGTCGAGCAATGCTTGAAGAGATGTACAAACCTTGGATTGAATTAATCCAACAAGGTGTTGGCGTTCATTGTGGAGAGTGTGGCTGTTGGAATAAAACACCTCATGATGTATTTCTGGCTTGGTTTGGAGATGTTTTAGACATACTTTCCACAAACGGAATAGGATTTTCTCTTTGGGAATTTAAAGGCAGTTTTGGTATTCTGGATTCGGGTAGGTCAGACGTCGATTATGAAGATTGGTATGGACACAAGCTTGACAGGAAATTGCTAACTCTATTAACTAAGTAGTGTTTGTTTATAAATATCTGTCATCTGAGCACATGTACAAACCCAGGCTTTTTTACTATTATGCAGTTTTCCAAGTAAATCAATTACAGGAAGAAGAAATTCTTCCAATGGATTTCCCCATTCACTATTATCAAAAGCCAGGTTGATTGGGTGACACAATAAAGTAAATACGCTCTGGTTTTCTATGGCTTCACTCATCCGCTCTTTCCAGATGACCACACCTCCAGCTGGCGTTCTCACAAAAGGAATATTTCTACTATTACAATATGTTTTCACTGCATCAACAAATGGTTTATTGGTTTTTTCATCTGCAATCCAGATAGACCAATCATATGTCTGGCTGTCCAGCGGAATCTCTATTACATTGTAGTCTTTTTCTCCAAGGCCAAATTGAAATGGTTGCGTTCCATACCCGTTTCCTTCAACGATAAAGTCATCTATTCCAACATGACTGGACCATTGCAAAGATGCTGCATCTAAGGCATTATAAGAATATTCATTAAAATGTCCATAGGGCAAACGAAATCCTTTCACTGATTTGGGGAATACTTTTTCCAGCGCATCGATTCCATCATTGATCTGTCTATTATTTTCGTCAGGACCATAGTGCCCTGCATAAACCTTGTCGCCACCATAAATTTTATTCAGGTCATGAATATATCCATGAGGGGCAATTTCTGAACCGGAATCGAGCATAAGTTGAACAAAATCTGAACCATAGTCTTCGATCATTTTCCCAACAATATTAAAAGTTGCTGGAATTCCATTGGCTTCAAGCCGGTCACATATTTTCGTGTAATTAGAAATTTCGAGATCTATGCTGCCGGTTCCGTTACCATAATTACCTTCTACATCGAAGGTAAGCAATAAGGCTGCCTTAGCTCCATTGGGAAAAGTAATACCCTTTTTCAATGGCTTTAGAACCCTTACGCCATCAGGTTGGTTGCCGCCAAAAGAAAAACCTCCATATTTCCCAGAGGCGTGTTTTATTTTCTCAACTAATGATCGTTCGGTATTATTCATGCTTTTGAAGATTTCAAATAAATATTTATTTGCGGATCATATTCTCAAAAATGGCCAATTATAGTTTTACACGCTTTTCATATTTATCTACAATTTTGCTTATATCATATGTAAAATCCTTCCATACGTTTTCCCATTCCTCCTCACTGTCTTTTGAATAGTCATAAAATTTTGTATTAGATTCTGCTTTTTCTTTCATTAAATCAGGCACTATGTCAGACTTGGTCAACTTAGGAAAGAGGCCTTCCATAACTTGGGCATAAATGGGCAAACCCGTGATATCCATCCATCGAAATGGCCCACAGATTGTGGCCCACCATCCAATGTCCTGTCTGAAAGAGCGATCGACAGTTTCTACATCCGCAACCCCAATTTCTACCAAATGCATTGCCTCTCTCATCATGGCATACATCAATCTATTTGAGATTAGTCCTGCTATATCATAATTCAGTACAGTAGGATGTTTTCCGCAACGCTTTCCTATACTTCTTCCGATTTCTACTGCAAAGTCAGCAGTGTCTTCTGCCTGTGATATTTCCATGTATTTTGAAATCTCTGCCGGTTCACCCCAGTGCATACCAATAAACCTTTCTTTATTAACAAGCTGCTGCTGGAGCAAAGAAATGGATATACCAGATGTATTTGTGGCTATTACCACATCTTTTTCTACCGCTGATTCTACAGCTTTATAAATATCTCTTTTCAAATCCAGAGATTCTCCAACCGTTTCTATTACAAATTGACAGTCTTGCATTTGGTCAATAGAATTCACGTACTTGAATCGCTCCTCCCATCCTTCAATATCAGATTTATCAATGATGTTTTTCTCAATCAATTTCTCTAAACTACCAGAAATATGATTTATGGTTTCTTGCTCTTCGGCCATAGAATTGCTGTTGGCGATTACATCAAAACCATAGCGAATAAAACAGCTGGCCATTCCCTGACCCATAAGGCCAAGGCCAACTATTCCAATAGTCTTAATTTCTCCAGGGCTTGTCATTTATATAGATATTTTTATTCCTCAATTAAACTTATGCGAACTTGCTTGATTCCTGTAATCCTGGTGTTTGCAGATGCTTTGTAAAATTCCTTAGCATCTCCCTCAATCCGTGCAAATACATTTACTCTAACGGGGCCCTCAGCCATGGTAGGAGTACTATCTTTATCATAAAACCAACAGATTTCCGAAACATCATCATCCAACCCATAATGGTCATCCTGGTTAAGCCACACATAAGCTATATCTCCAGTTTGCACAGCACAGGTAGCCTTCTCTCTTCCAATTTTTATATCAGTAGAAAGCAACATGGCTACTTCACTTCCCGAATATCGAGCATGAGTTGCAATGCTTTCTAAGGGTAAATTTTTAATGAGTTCATTGCATGTTCTGGGCATATCCTCTTCCAGCAACCTCGCCTTGATTTTAACCTTTTGTTCTATAAATTCCAGTTCAATGTATTTTGCCATAATTTTTCTTCTTGATTTTTTACAGTTCGTTCACTCTTATATTTTTAAATTCTCTCATTCAACCATTCTCTCATTTAAACTTTAAAGCATTATCAATAAATCGATAAGCTTCTTCTCGTATTTCATCAGGAAAATCGTGTTCACAGTTCGGATAAAGTACCTGAAGATTTTCTTCCACGCCGAGCAAGTGATAGATTTTGTTGGCCTCCAACATGCCTTTTTTCACTCCGTCAACGGAAAAGTTGCTATCGTGTAGTGGTGAGTTTGATAAAAATGGTCTGGGGGCCAACGCTGCTACTATCTCATAAAAATCAAAAGGTACGAGATCAGGATTGAGTTGGTAAACGTCATTAAGTATGGGCATATAACGAGGGCTGGTCCAGCCTTTAATTTTTCCCTCATAATAATCATGAAATGGAGTCCAACCACAGCTGGACACAATGACTTTCAACCTTTGATCAAATACGCCAACAAACATGGCATTATGCCCACCGAGGGAATGACCAATGACACCAATCTTTTCCTTATCTACATATTCCAATGATTCCAATAAATCGGCACATCTCATGTGATTGAATATTCCCTTCATTGTACCTGAAACGTATCTGTCATTTTCAAAATCATACTTGTCATAATCACCAAAGGATGGAAAATCTGGGCATATCACCACATATCCTCTTTGTGCCAGCTCCAAACCATATTGTCGATTGTCAAGCGGTCCTTCACCGACAACTATCAGTTTTCCCAAAGGTCCTGTAGGATGCAAGGCCAGCATCGCTGGTAATTTCATGTCCTCTGGAATATGTTCTGGAAAATAAAGCAGAGCAGGAATTCGGTCTCCGGTTTCACTGGCAAAAGTGATGGATTGACGAATGAGTCCATTGCTCTGGATTTCACTAATAATCTCAATATCCAGATCAATAAGATTTTTTCGGTCTGGAAGATTTCCCATAGCCAACTGCATTCCTTCGAGTATCTGTTCGCGTCTTTTAGTCCAATCAGCTGGGTTTAGAACAGGTTGAGGCTTCTCATTTTCACTGTAATATTCAAGTAAATTTGAATGGCTAATTTGCTGCTGAGCAACAAGGGAAAATGTAAAAACAAGATTACCTATGATCAGGAATAAAAATTTGGAAAGAGTTCTTTTCGTAATGAGTTTAAATAGATTTATCATTATTAGATTATTTTTTAAAGTTAAGTTCTAATTATAACAGCAATTATTGAATTTTTCACCTTGCTTGAACTATTCATTAAGTAAAATGGAACATGTAATATTTATCCTTAATAAATTGTGCTGTTCTATATGCAATTAAGGACTATTATAAATGTTGTCATAGTTAGAACTAAGCCTTTTTTTATAATATAATTTACCCATTCTAACTCTCATGCACTATAGCATAGCCGACAAGCATTGTTTCATTATTCCAAACAACCATGTCCTTCAATTGCCCAAACATCTTCAATCAAATTGTTCCGCGAAATCCACATTTGCGAATATAAATTGTTTGTTGTACAACCATGTGGTGGGATCAATTTTATTTTATCGCCAATATTGACATCAATGTTTTTGAATACCGTATGCTCTTCAGAGACATAGAGATTTTCTGCTTCAGGATGACCAAATACCTGCGGGCTTCCATATTCTGCTCCCATACCTTTTAATCCAACATCCATAGTAATGACATCATCTCGCTTTGAAATAACCGTGGCAAGGATGTATCTCGCATTAAGAAATTCAGGTCGTATTTTTTTATATGCAGTATCCATCAGTGTATAACTCCCACACTGCAGTTCGTCAATACCTGTTATATTTCCAGTGATATCATATGTGCCTGTACCACCGGAAGAAATAAATACTGAAAAGCCTTTTTTCTCCAGTAGTGCTCTGGTTTCCATCAATGGTCGCATTTCTTCTTCTACTCGTTTTTTCCTTTCTTTATAATCCGGTAATGCCACAATGTGTCCTTCATAACTCTGCAATCCGTCAAATCGCAATCCATTGGTTACTGATATAATCTCTGCTAAATCGACTACCAATTTTCCCGGTTTTACCCCACCCCGATTCATGCCAATATCAACTTCTACAAGTGTTCCAATTTCTACATCATTGCTTTGTGCAGCTTTTCCAAGCTGTTCGACACCCTCCATGGAGTCAACAGCAACCCTGACTGTTGCTTGTTTATTCATTATTGCAATGCGCTTGACTTTATCAATTCCAATTACCTGATTAGCAATCAATACATCCGTGATGCCTCCTTTTACTAACTGCTCCGCTTCTGACAATTTAGCACATGTAATCCCAACAGAATTTTTATATGTCATTTGTAACCTGGCCAGGGAAACACACTTATGCGATTTGAAATGTGGTCGCAAATTGCAAACCTTGCCTTTAAAATAATTATCTAAAAATGAAAGATTTGAAATTATATCATCATAATCTGCCACAATTGTTGGAGTTGGCAACGCCTCAATTGGTTTACCAATCATCTCATCTTTAACTGATTTTTTCTTCATTATAAATTCCATCCTACAGGAGTTTTATCATCGTATGCTACAACTGCACTCTTTTGTTTGCAATATGCCATCATGCCTTCCAACCCAAGCTCAACTCCGGTACCGCTCATTTTGTGTGGTGGAACAGGTATCTGAGGGTACCCATCCATCATGCAATTTACCCATATGATTCCGGTATTTAAAGCTTTCGTCATGCGCATGGATCTACTACCATCTTTTGTCCAAACAGAACCCGACAAGCCATATACTACACTATTGGATATTTTAACAGCCTCTGCTTCACTCTTGAATAATATTATACTTAACACCGGGCCGAATATCTCTTCTGTGGCTACACGCATATCTGACTTTACATTGGACAATATCGTTGGCTCAATCCATAATCCTTTTGCAAGAGAATGCTCCATTTTCATTTTTTGACCACCGGTGAGAATATTGCAACCTTCGTCCTTAGCTATTTCAATATAACTTAATGCCGTATCATACTGGGCTTTTGTGATCATTGCACCAACTTGGGTATCCTCATCATTTGGATCACCAACTTTTAATTTGCTCAGTTTTTTTAGTAAAATAGATTTAAAATCTGAGGCAATGGTATCCTGAACCAGTAACCGCGAACAAGAAACACACAATTGCCCGGCATTCACAAAAGCACTGATAATGGCAGCATCGGCAGCTTTATCTAAGTCTGCATCTTCAAAAACTATTATTGCATTCTTCCCTCCAAGTTCAAGATTGACAGATTTCATCTGATCTGCAGCCTTTCGCTGAATATGCTGCCCAACTTTAGTAGAACCTGTAAAGGATATTTTTTTTACATCTGGATGACCAATCAGGCTTTCTCCGGTAGAAGGACCATCGCCCAATGCCACATTCACAATACCACTGGGAATTCCTGCCTTTATACATATTTTGGCGAACTCCACGCTTGTCAAAGGTGTATCAAGGGCGGGTTTGATGATAATGGCATTTCCTGCAGCTAGTGCAGGTGCTACTTTCATGGCCACGTTAACCAAAGGATAATTCCATGGCAATATTCCAGCGACAACTCCATAAGGCTCATACATAGTAAATTGAATAGTACCAGTGGATGAAGATTTTACACGACCTTCAATTTTATCTGCTGCACCGGCATAAAATCTAATGATCGATGCCGTCAACGGAATTTCACCATTTTTGAGTTGCGAAATGGGTTTGCCTGTATCTTGTAATTCAAGGTCAACTAACTCATCAGCATGAGATTCAATTAAATCTGCCAACTTCAAAAGCAAATTTCCTCTGTCTGATGGAGACAGGCTTTGCCAATCTTGAGAATGAAAAGCTGCCTTACTCGATGTTACTATTTTATCAACACATTTTGCATCACAACATAATTGGTGTGCTATCACTTTGCCTGTGGCAGGATTGATTACATCAACAATTTCGCCACTGGGATTTATAATTTCCTCACCATCTATTACCGAACTTATTCTATTCATTCACTTTAGATTTTGAATTTTTATACCTTATTTAAATCAACAAATTCCTATTGCGAAATGAGGAAATTATTAATAAAAAAACTAATTTCAGTTTAATA
>CAYREN010000169.1:0-9314 GCA_964423255.1 uncultured Roseivirgaceae bacterium
ATTTATATATCTAAGCATATCCATCAATCTATTATTTGCAGGATGCGAAAATAAAGAAGCAGAGAATTCTTTTTCTTTTGCTTTTATATCGGATAGCCATATTACCAGTAACCTGGCAAGTATAAGAGAATGGGAATTGCCAGATTCTCGAGAATCATTAGTAGAAGCCCCTTTTATTGGATATCAAAAAGTACTGAATGAAATAAATGAGAAATCGGTTGATTTTATTTTAACCGGGGGCGACAATATTGATTTAATGACCTACGAGCTTCCTCCTATCGATGGTAAATTGCCAGTTTCGGACGATACGATGGAGGTAAGGAAATATGTAAAAAGGATGAGGGAGATTGAAATGTCTGTAGGATTACCTGTGTATTATACGATTGGTAACCATGATTGCTATGTTTATCCTCCGGCAAAACCTGACGATCCCTTATACGGACAGGGTTTATTTGCTAAATATTTTGGACAGCAGGGAAAAACTTATTACTCCTTTGATAAGAATGGTTGGCATTTTATTGTACTTAGTACCCACGATGAACAGGATAAAAACTCTCCTAACATGATGGGTGTATCGGGCGAACAGATTGAATGGCTAAAAAACGACCTTGACAAAATCAGCAAAGAAACACCCGTAGTTTTATCAGCTCATGCACCATTCCCGATTAATAAAGGATATGAGGAAGAAAGCAAAATTATTTATCAGGTAATAAAAAATTACAATGTAAAAGTTGCCCTTTTTGGTCACTGGCATGGTTATCACGAGTTTACATGGCACGACATTCCATGTGTAGTAGGCAGCTCGCTGTCAGGTGCCGTATGGTCAGAGGTGCGAAATGTACATGATGCCACTTATCATGATAATGCAGATCAGGGGTATTTGATCATTTCTGTTGCCGGAAGTAATGTCACATGGAAGCACTATCCCTTTTCTTACAGCATCGAAAAATATTTTTATGAAAAAACAGGGAAACGACCTGATGCTTTTTCAGAATATTGGTTTTCAAATCATAAAAAATAAATTAATATCTATGAAATAACCCTTATTGATTCTAATCATTTCGTTAATTACGTTGTTTGGTTGTGATAGAAAATGTAAAGGAATATATGTAAGCCTTTCTGCTAATAATGATCATGTCTGCACATAGGAGCTACCTATTAAAACCAACTTAGGGTGCCTATACATGCATAATTCCATCAACACCCAGCTTGTCTCAAAGCTCAATCAGCACCTCAACTCTCCAAGAAAGATGTCATCCCAATAAACCAATCGTATCGTTTTTATATTTTTTATCTGTCGAAATCATATAAAATCTCCTGAACTTCATGAATGGCCCACATGGCTTCAATATAGGTTTTCTTTCGAAGGCGTTCCCATGTCTAAGGGCTCTCTGTTTCTCCCGACCACCAGTAAGAATAGAATACAAGCGTATCATCTGTTTTTGCAATCGCTTTATCCAAATAACAAGCATCTTCCATATAATGTAAAAAAGCCCTTTTTCCATACACCACTGACTCCCTGTAGTCTTAAGGCAGAATCATTATGCACAAATAGCAAAGCATATTTTGCACAACGATAGTTGTAGGATTGTTTCTTTCATATAGCTTTCAACATCAATCCCCGGTTTTATACATACCAATTTTTTGAAACGGGATCTCCTGAAAACCAGGCATCTGTTTATAGATGACCGAATTGGGCCTCAGAGAAAAATCATGATTTTTCCAATCAACGAATCCAACATTATCAAATGTGATTTCCAAATTGCCCTCCTTTATGTCAATCCATTTTTCTTTGCCATAGCCATCTTTCTCTTTACCAACATAAAGTACCATTTGACCTATGTCAACGAAAACATTATTCTTTGCCACATTTTTTTCAGGAGTTCCCAATAGCCTACCCTCGGTACTGAAATAGAAAGGCAATTGAGGATATTGCATACTGTAGGGCGGCTTATTATAACCAACTTCCTGTAATCGCAATTTAATGAGTTCCAACGTTGAACCGGCCCAATTCTGCAACCGATTGTCCACATGAATCCCATATTTACTTCCGATAAAAATATTATTTGTTATGGTATGATCGGAGCCTCCGCCGAGCATAAAGACACGCTCTCCTGCGTTGTAAAAAATATTGCCTGTAATATTCAGTCCACAAGCACCGTCGTCAGCATAAACGGCCATGGTTAATCCTTTATCCGGAATATTCTCAAAATAATTATATCGGATTACATTACCCATTTCAGATGGATTACGCCCATAGTAGATGGCTCCAGCATCTTCTGCTTCGAGGACCACATCATGAAAATAGTTGTACTCAATCAGGTGGTTGTTACCATGCATTAAAACTGCCTGATTGGAAACATTGTAAACTTCGCAGTGCCGGATACTGTTACCCACCCCGGTAAGGTGTACAGCAGGATGATATGATCTTTCGATGCGGTTCAAATTATGAAACAGGCAATTTTCAACAATATTGTTTCCTGCCTCGAGGGTTAACCTGTTCCCCCCGCCCAAAGAGACTCCTCCTGCGCCCAGTTGGTAAAATTCACATCCTGTGAACAGGTTGTTATATCCCCCTTCCCTATTAAAGGTTGTTTTGGCATATAATTGTTGCAACAGACTTCCGACTATACCGGATTTAGGTTGTCCCGATCCTTCATGCATCCGTCTTGCAAAAGGTTCAATACCTTTTCCTACAGTGATCCCCAGGCTTCCCAGATTCCTGAATGTACACCCTTCGATCCTGGTATTCTGCGTATTATCCATGGCAATTCCGAGTCCCCGTGAGCACTCAAATATAATTTCACTAATTGTAATACCTGATGTTCCTTGCAGGGTGATAAACGGCTCCTCCAGCATGGAAAACTCCAAGGACTCAATCTCTTCTTCACCGGGGATGAAATAGAGCATTCCCGTTTCACGATCGATGTAATATTCGCCTGGTTCATCCAGCTCCACCATAATATTTACACCATACCACCGGTGATATGGCTGGCCCGATGCAAACCCATAAAAAGCCGGCAAAGCTGTCGTGATTGTCTTTTTCAGAGTATCAATAGAAGCAATTTTTAACATATCATCTCCCCAACTATACTTAAAATAGCCGGATATCCAGGCATCCTTTTCACTCGCCCAGGTATCAACCCGTAAAGAATCATACCCCATTACACCACCCCGTCCAGAAAAATCATCATCTCGAGGGATCGAACCGGCATCAAACACCCTGGCCACAGGAATCATACCTACGTTTGGCCACCTGGCAAGGCTCATGGGCCTTTTATTTACAAAAATCTCCCCCCAAGCAACACCATACGGAGTAGAAAAACCCACATTCCGAATATCCCCGAAATCAGAAATCCCCAGAGCCTTAAGGTTGATCTGCTTAATCTTGTCCCTTACAACCGGACTAAATCGTGCATGTACCTCCTTATCTTCAACATCTACAACTCTATCCAAAGGAATACTTTTACCCCCGGAAAAAACCACCTTTTCACCATTATAAGCTGAGATTGTCAAAGAAAGGTTTTTCACTCCCTCAATCTTTGATTTAATGGAAATTCCCTTTTCCTGATAATATACACCTTCCCTTAAAAAAACTGTTATCTTTCTATCTTCCCCACCTGTTCTCAGCTGTTGCTTGAAGTTCAATGCCTTCTCAAGTGTTGCAAAAGGTTGTTCTTTGGTTCCAGAATTTCTGTCACTTCCCGTCTTTGAAACATAAAAAACTAGTTTATCAGAGCAGGAAAACATAATCAGAGAAAAAAAAGCAATCACACCTAATTTTTTTTGAACTGCTACGGTATATGCATATAATGTCATCTGTCTATATTTTTAAAGTAATTGATACTCAATGTATTGGTTTTATCACAATTTTTGATGACCCACAGGTATAAAATCCCGCCAAAACCTAACCAAATTTTTTACCATTTCACAGGGCACACACTGGCCTGAGCGTTCCAGTTGAAATGCCCTTTCACTGTGAAGCACATATTCGGGCACATGATTCATGGCATCTTCTTCACTTAAATAAGAGGCTTTTTCCCAATGATCATAGCAAGCTCAACCTCCCAGTCTGCTATTTATCCTCCTTTGGAAATAATCACATCATCATTAGGGCTGATGATTGCACTGGTGGATTTAAAAACACATCAGGTTCTTCCGGTTTTACCCTGACGAAATGATCTTTCGTCATAATCTTCTCCATAAGAGCTAGCATCAATTCTTTTGTTGTTTCCCAATACTATCCATGGTTTTTCATTTCCAGCTTGTCCATATCAAATTAATTTCATTTATTTCTATACTTAAATGAATAGATTACCGTAATAATTATTTTTAATAATGAGGTGTTTTCCAATAAAAACTAACTATGGCGTAAGTTTCTTACCTGATTCTATCATCCATTAGTTTACATTGGCTTCTGGAAAATACTCACCCAAAATGATTACATCTTCCATCCTTGATTCAGGATTAACATTGAGCAATTTTATGTTTCCATTTTTAATACTCCCTTCAATAATTGTATTGAATGGTGCGTTCAATTTAAATTCAACATCCCATTCTTTTGGCCAGGCAGAAAACAGATATAATTCATCACCATCGTATTGCACCAGCATTCGCTGAAGGGCAATCATGGCAACCGATCCATGATCCTGATCAGGTATCCAATCGTAGTTGGGCCCCCACATGGCTGGAAAGCGAAAGGCTTCATTGCTGGTGTTGAAGTTTTCGGTTGTTAAACCGGCAGCTTCATCTGCCAAACCCAGATATGCAGCCTTTATGGCATTCTGCTGCCATCCTCCTGTCTGTTTGATTGCCCTGTTGGCAAAAGTGCGGCGAGCCATTTCAAGTTTTTCTTTTCCAACACCATAAGCGCGGTAGGGGAAAATGGCATACAGTTCAGGATTTTCAATATTTTGTTTTCCGCTGTATTCATAAGCCGGAGCCAGCACCTCCCTTCCCTCAATCTGCCCGACAGGTACCTCCGGTAATTCACCAATCATTCTTTCCCACTGTTTTTGCAAGGAATCGCCTACAACTGAAGCCGGTAACTTTAACAACTCTGAACACACTTTATGTATGCCGACAATTTCAGGCAAGGGGTTTACTGCTGTATTATATGTTTCGAGTGCCATGGCAGGTTCAAAGCGGATCTTTCCATTTTCATCGCGTCCCCAATGATGATCAAAAAAATGGATAACCTCCGTCACTACCGGCAATAGGGTCTCTTTTAAAAACTCCTGGTCTTTTGTAAATGCATAATAATCCAGCATCATCAGTGAGATTTCAAGTCCGCCTTGCCAGTAATATCTTATATAGAGGTTCAATGTCATTCCGACAGGCAGTTCGCTCCGATCGCGACCATAATTGCTGTCTGTATAGGTTCCCCAAAAATACATGGTTTCAGGGAAAAACACTCCTTGGTGATTGTAATAGGTTTCCGTTGCTAATTTGCGAATGGGTAAAGCCTTACTATACATCCGGAATATTGGTTCCATCAGATCAAAGTCCCCGGCTTCCAACATTGACCAATATGGCAAACGCGTATTCTGCCACCAGTAGGGACCTCCCCATTGCCGATAGTCGGCATCGAAGCCATTCCATTTTCCCTCAAAATTTTTCGTATCCACTGTAAAGATAGAGCCATTAAACTTGATGGGAGAATTACCTCGCCCCGAACATGCATTCATATATCGCTGTAAGGTATAGTTTCTGGCCACATTGAATACCTTTTCTTTTTCATTCTCATTCTGAGTAGAAACATGAATGTAACTACGATTCCAGAAAGCACGCCACCAGTTTTTATGATCTTTCAGCCTCTCCATCCTGGACTTAGATTCAATGTTAGATGCACTTTCAATGATCTGATCTACCCACTCTTTTTGTGTACCTGTTTGTGACGTCAGGGTATAAACAGATACAAAAAATTGTTTCAAAGGATCTTTTGCAGAGAGTTGGGTTGAATTGATCTTTTCAAGCTCCGGTGAATGGATCACGCCCCCGAATGTCTTATTTAATAACGGGTCCAGGCCCTCTTTTACAAAGCTTTCCAAGCCTTGCAACTCCAGGTTATCCTTCCAAATTGACCTTTCGTTCCGATGAAGCCAAATCACCCCTTCCTGTTCCAATGATAGAATCGTATCCTTCTCGACAAAAACATCATGACCACCTGCACCATTCAAACCATAAACTGCATCAAATTCTTTAGCATTTTTTATTTGCCTCCGGCTCCTCCTCCATGGTTCTGTACTCAAAGTGGCATGGATTGGCTTCTTGCTTTTAACATCCATTTCTACTACCGCATAATTGGCATCAACCCATATATCAATGGATATTTCCTCTTCACTTTCCCCAGCTTCAATATGTATCAATCCATTCGCAATATCCAATACCTGTAGGAAAGGCCTGCCTTCCATAAAAGGATTGGGTGAAAGCGACAACCTGATTTTTCCAATTTTCAACAACTGACCGTTTTCACTCCACGCATCAGTTTTGGAGAGGTAAAACAGCAGGTCGCCGTTTTTCTCTACCCAGAGGTTGATCCCCATATCGCCATTGCCGGTGGGCATGGAACCCATGGAGTTTTCGGAGGGAGTATCCCAGGTTACGTTGTATTCCTCAAGTTTCTTTATATTCCCATCGTCGGAAATTTCATCTACCCGGCATCCTGTAACAAGAAAAATAAATACAATAAATAGTAGTACGAATGCAATTTCTTTCATATAAGTTTTTTCATTAGTTAGTATTGCAAATATTAATAATTTCGGTTGTCTCAGCAAGCATTATACTTTGCTAAGATATCCCGAGGCTGGAACTCTGCCTGGAGATTTTCTACCACAAAGAAAACAAACCCTTCTATGTGTTCAGCAAAATTTGTTATTCTATTTCCCTCACTTATACTCGTTCCTGTTTAATCCATTTTAACCAATTGATTATTTGCCAGGTATTTTAGTTTTAAACTTAGTAAAAAATAGATTCTAAGGTGCACATCAACTTTTTTCATTTCTACTCAGTTGTATGAGTAACAACAATTAAATACTCTGATCAAATGGAATTGAAAAGTAACTGGTTAGCTTTTTCAATTATAAGTAAATATTATTTGAGTCTCTTTCAATAGAACTATTTTTGAGTATTATATTTATGGTAAGGTTAAATTTTTTGATGTCATAATTTAATAAGATTTTTACAAAAAGAATTTCAATGAGAAATCAGATTTATTTGACATTAGCTTTTCTTATAGTATTCAACACGACCTTATGGGCGCAAAAGTATAAAACCCTAAAATTTCCATGTGTTGTAAGGGCATTACTTTTGGTGCCGGACACGAAATGAATATTGATATGTAGGGTAATCGGGTTTAAACTTTAAAGACTTACTGAACCTGCCTATGTCTTTAGACAGGCTTATTTCGGCATCAGTTTATTCATTATACAGATCCTGAAACAAGTTCAGGATGACCCAAAAATGAATTTTAGATATTAGATTTGTTTAAACCCGATTACCCTGCTATGATAAAAATCCAAAAAGTAATGGCCATGCATGTCGAATCAATCATTTTTTCGCAAATGAATATTAATATGAAAGTAATTTTAAAAGGTGTTATTGTTGTGTTATTTTCCTTGGGCATTTTCTCATGTGATCACCAAAAATATGAAACTTCAAGTCAACCAAATATTATTTTATTTCTGGTTGATGACATGGGTTGGCAAGATACTTCGGTTCCTTTTTTCACAGAACTGACGCCTTTTAACAAAACATATCACACTCCAAATATGGAAAGATTGGCTAGCCAAGGAATGAAATTTACCCAGGCCTATTCTCATAGCGTCTGCTCGCCAACCAGAGTAAGTCTCATGTCGGGAATGAACCCCGCACGACATCGCGTGACAAACTGGACATTGAGAAGAAATGCGACTAATGATGCCGATCACCCATCCTTAAACATGCCTAACTGGAACGTAAATGGCATGCAGCCAACTGATTCAATAGAAAATTCAGTGTATGTAACACCTCTTGCTCAGTTATTAAATGATCATGGATATTTCACAATTCATTCGGGCAAAGCTCATTTTGGTGCTGTTGGAACACATGGAGAAAATCCTTCAAATCTGGGTTTTGATATAAACATAGGAGGACATGCTGCCGGAGCACCGGGAAGCTATTATGGTAGTAATGATTTCAGTAAATCCGGTAAAAATGGAGCAAGTGTCTGGGATGTGCCAGGTCTGGAGAAATACCATGGTATGGATATTAATCTTACAGAAGCGCTGACAAGGGAAGCAATTTTGGCACTTGACTCAGCAGCCAAACTAAAAGAACCCTTTTTTCTTTATATGTCGCATTATGCTGTGCATTCACCAATACAGGAAGACCATAGATTTATAAAAAAATACATGGATATGGGTATGAATGAAACTGAGGCCAAATATGCTTCTATGCTCCAATCAATGGATAAAAGCCTTGGTGACATTATGGATTATGTCAATAGCCATAACCTTGGCGAAAACACTATAATCCTCTTTACTTCTGACAATGGAGGATTAAGCGCTGTAATACGTGGTGGAGAACCACACACGCATAACAAACCTCTATCCAGTGGCAAAGGTTCGGCACATGAAGGTGGCATCAGAGAGCCAATGATTGTCAGCTGGCCGGGAGTTGTAGGAGAAAATACTGAAACCGATTCCTACTTAATCATAGAAGATTTTTTTCCTACAATCCTCGAAATGGCCAATATTAAAAACTATAAAGTTGTTCAGGAAATAGATGGGAAAAGCTTTATTTCAATTTTAAAAGATAATAACAATCATTCAAATGATAGACCTTTGTTTTGGCATTTCCCAAATTGTTGGGGACCGACAGGGCCTGGAATTGGTGCTACCAGTACCATTCGAAAAGAAGACTGGAAGTTGATATACTATCATGCTGATCAAAGTTTTGAATTGTTCAATATTATCCAGGATATTGGAGAATCGACTAATCTTGCCAACAAGGAAATTGAGATAAAAAACAGACTTGCAAAAGATCTTAGTGAATATTTAAGATCGGTGGAGGCGCAAATGCCCTCTGATAAAACTACTGGAAAACAAGTGCCTTGGCCGGATGAAGTATTATAAACTATTTCCTCCCTCCTCTTGCTGCTTTCGTATTGCGAATTGTCATAATAAATCAATTATAGAAAATATGGTTTTAACTACCCTATGCTTTTGAAGCTAGGAAGTTCACAAATAATTGACATCTAATTATCTGTATTTTAATAGGCAAATAAACTACTATGGATTTAAAATCCATAGTTTTAAAGGAAGAATGAAATTCTT
>CAYREN010000170.1:0-9278 GCA_964423255.1 uncultured Roseivirgaceae bacterium
GCGCTCTTCAGCGCCAAAAACTTCCATTCCCGGCATAATTCTAATTAAATTTTATGATATAAATTATTGAAGCAATACTTGGCGTTTTGACCAATTCAAATACAAAATTAACCAATTATCCCTTTTCCATAAAAAGTTAAGATTATTAATTCTTTCTATATGACAAACTTGAATCTACAATTGAATGGTTTAAATTATCTTCCTTAATTGAGAAAGAAGGATATTTCTACTTGTCATTTGAGAATCCTAAAAACCATATATTAATACCTGAATTTGCGGTAACGTCAGAATTCTATTATGAATATTGGTGCTGGTAAAGAGAAAACATGAGGTAAAATAATTTGGAATAAATTTATGTGGGTTATGGGAAGGTCACTAAATTATTGAACCGTGTCTGCATTGGGGAAACCTATTGGGGGATACGGAATAAAAAATGTCTGCGTAATTTCAATCTCTCGTTTTTCCGAATGTCTACCAAATACCTAACACCTTTTTATCAGATAGAAATCGAAACGAATCCAATGCAAGTTATTATCGGAAATATTACGGCTGTCCAAGGTTCTTGAAACCTGTGATAATAATGACTAAAAGACTTGGTCTTTGAATAAAATGCTAACAAGACCTTATCGTGAGGCCAGTAACAACATTCCAAATCCCAATACCGACATCCAGTATTTGTAAGGCTCTAAATAATTTACGTTCAATACATCCATTTCTAAAAACACGGAGACCATTACGATAAGAATTGCAACAAATTTTATTAAAAATCTATTTCTTCTACTCATGACATTTGATTTGGTACGGCAACAAATTTAAAATACTGATATCTATCATCTAATTATATGTAATTAAATTTTACTTTCGCAATTATTTTAAATAACGCAGGAATTGGCAATTATTGGATCAGATATCAAATTTGCAATAGAACTTTTAAACCAAAATGAATTGGTAGGCATACCTACTGAAACCGTTTATGGTCTTGCTGCAAATGCGTTTGATGTCGATGTGGTTGCAAAAATTTTTAAAGTTAAGGAAAGACCAACATTTGACCCTTTAATAGTCCATACTTCATCTTTAAATAGAATTTCTGATTTTGTCCAGGAAATACCAGATGAAGCTATAAAACTGGCTAATCGATTTTGGCCGGGTCCGTTGACTATGATTTTCAAGAAAAAATCCAATATCCCGGATCTCGTCACTGCAGGCCTCGAAACGGTTGCCGTGCGAATACCAAATCATAAATTAATATTAAATCTTTTGGATGCGATAAGTTTTCCATTAGCTGCTCCGAGTGCAAACCCATTCGGGTATGTGAGCCCAACAAGTGCAAAGCACGTCAATGAGCAACTTGGCAGCAAGATCAATTATATACTTGATGGCGGTGCTTGTCAAGTTGGAATAGAATCAACAATCGTAGAATTTAATGATGATGGCATAACAATATTGCGACTTGGCGGTTGTGAAGTAGAAGAAATTGAAAAGGTAGTTGGGAGGGTAAATCTCAAATCATATTCATCGTCTAATCCAAAAGCTCCGGGAATGATGCAGCGCCACTATTCACCCCTTACTCCAATTGCTGTAGGGGATATTGATAATATAATCGCTCAAAACCCAGACAAGAAAATTGGTGTGTTGGCTTTTAATAAAAAAGCAGAAAATATAAATGGAGATCATCAATATGTATTAACAAATAATGATGATATCGATGAAGCGGCTACCCGTCTTTTTACTGGTATAAGGTATTTAGATAAGTTAAATTTGCAGCTCATAGCTTGTGAGTTCGTGCCCAACGTTGGTTTGGGTCGAGCAATTAATGACCGCTTAAAAAGAGCCGGTTCCAAACGAAATTGAATTAATTTTTGTCCAAACAAAATATTTTATGAAAACAGTAGATAATTATAATTTTTTAGGGAAAAGAGCACTGATAAGAGTTGATTTTAATGTGCCGCTAAATGAGAAAAGTGAAATTACTGATGACAACAGATTAAAGGCCGCATTGCCTACTATAAAAAAGATATTAAGTGATGGTGGGTCAGTAGTTTTAATGTCTCACCTTGGTCGACCAAAGCAAGGTCCGGAAGAGAAATCTTCATTGAAGCATGTAATTCCTTATTTGTCAGATAAATTAGGGATTGATGTTCAATTCTCCAGTGATTGCATTGGAAAAGAAGCGGAAGAAAAATCTGCTTCATTGAAGCCGGGGGAAGTGCTGGTATTAGAAAATCTTAGATTTTACAAAGAAGAAACAAAGGGAGATGTGGACTTCGCAAAGAAACTTTCCGCACATGGTGATGTCTGGGTAAATGATGCTTTTGGTACAGCCCACAGAGCACATGCATCAACAGCAGTGATTGCGCAATTTTTTGATAATAAAATTTGCGGATATGTAATTCAAGCCGAGCTCGTCAATGCAGAAAAAGTATTGAAATCAGGCCAAAAGCCTTTGACGGCTATCATGGGAGGAGCAAAAATTGGAGACAAAATATTGATTATTGAAAACCTATTGGAAAAGGTTGATAATCTGATCATTGGTGGAGGGATGGCATACACCTTTGCAAAAGCCCAGGGAGGAAGCATTGGTCTGTCTTTATGCCAGGATGAAAATATGGAATTGGCCTTGAGCCTGATTGAGAAAGCAAAAGCTAAAGGCGTAAATTTATTATTGCCAATTGATACCGTATCAGCAGATTCATTTGATAATGATGCCAAGACTGAAGTTACAGACACGATGAAAATCAGGGACGACTATCAGGGATTAGATATTGGGCCAAAAACTGTTGAATCTTTTAGTGAGGTTATTCGTAAATCTAAAACAATACTTTGGAATGGTCCAATGGGAGTTTTTGAATTTCCAAATTTTGCCATTGGAACCAACGAGATTGCTAAGGCAGTTGTGGAGGCCACTGAAAATGGAGGTTTCTCATTGATTGGAGGAGGTGATTCTGCTGCAGCAGTAAACATTCTTGGATATGGAGATCAGGTAAGTTACATATCTACAGGTGGAGGCGCATTGTTGGAATACATGGAAGGTAAGATATTACCGGGCATTGCAGCTTTGGAAGAATAGAAAATATTTTACGAATTATAATAGCCTCACAGTTTGCAGATTGTGAGGCTTTTTTTATTCTGCGTTTAACGTCATGTTTACTTTATTTTTGTGGTTTGACCTCCAACCAACATTATTGATTTTCCATTATATATATATTCTCCTGAGGTATTATTGGGGATTTCAATAGTGCCAATCATGTTATCTTTTGTGCCTTTTGAAAGGTTCACTTTGATCAATCCATTTGGATGAGCGATAGTTCCTTGTATTTGCTCCAATTCGCCAGGATGCGGGGCGATTTCTATTTTTTTAAATCCTGGAGATCTGGATTCTACACCACAAACCGTCGATAAAAATTCAAATGCAGGTCCGGTACTCCATGCGTGACATTCAGAACGCGGGTCTTTTACTGCTTCGCCAAATGTGGTCATGCCAAGATTTATAAATCCTTTCCAGGGTTCAATGGTTTTTAGGTAATCATTTCCCAGACCAGATTTTTTTATGGCTCGCCCAAGGAAAAAATGAAAATACATATCCACTGCTACAAGTTCCGGGTCAGAGATCACTTTTTGCATTATCTCTTTCTGCTTGTCTTTTTCATCTATCCCGGCAAGTACCGCCAATAAATTTGTATGTTGACTGTAAAGTTGACTTGATGGAGTATCGACATAGAGTCCTTTCTTTTCATCAAAACATCTGGATTTTACGGAATTATTGACCCTGGTTCTAATTTCTTTAAATCGCTTGGCATGATAATCTTCTCCTGCCCAGTGAAATATTTCTTCCGCTTGTTTTAATGTATAAGAATAAAGCATTGTATGGATAGATAATTCAGGATTACCTGCTTGGCTCATGATTTCTTCATATCTCGGCATGTATGCCCAATCAATAAAATTCCAATATGGCAATTTTGGAAGTAAATTGTTTTCGGTGAGTTGATTTTCAAACCAATTTAAAACAGCGAGCATACCGGGAATAAATTGCCTGACATATTCCGGATCTTTGCCGTACATCATATAATCATGCATCATGGTTACCCATACAAGGGAGTAGAGTGGTATTACCTGTACAAGATCTCCAGGGTGCCTACTTTGAGTTAAACCGCACGGGATCCTTGAATTATCAAATTGTTCCAAGGCAAGCTTGTACAATATTTCATCTCCGGTCATTAATAAGTAAGCCAAACCTTGAACTTTCGTATCACCAAGGTATTGCATTTGCTCCCAATATAAATCACTAACAAATGTCTCTTGGGCTGATAATATTTGAGTACGAATACTGGCATCCCATATTTTTGTTAGCATGGGGTCATTGGAATTAAAGTTTGCAATTATCTTAGTTGGATATGCAGAATACTCATATTGCAGATCTTCGAGGACCAAAGGCTGTGCGCCAGTTTCAATTTCTAATTGCAGCCATCTAAATGTTCGCGTCCAAAGAGGCCGAAATACAATGCCATTTTCCCCATTTGGAATAAACACATCGTTAACACCAATCAGTTCAGCTTGTAGAGAATCTCGGTGCTCTTTTTTTAATCCCGGTAAAATAAATGTTTCAGCATACCTGATTTTTATCAAGCTATTTTTTCCATCGGAAACCTTCAGTTCAGGATACCCATTGGTCTGGAACGTATTATCGAAAAGTATAGTAGCACTCGAGTTTGGTGGTATGGTAATTGAAGAATTACCGGTAATAAATTTTTCAGTATTAAAATCAACAGACGTCCTAGCAACCTTCTTTAATCTTTGATATTCACTTGTGAGCATTGGGATATGCCGAGGTTCCATGGTCCATTTTTGATGATAAGTATGCTCTCTGGATGGTCGATTTAGCAATCGAATCCTCGACCAGTTATCATCATTGAAGTTGACATCTTCCCAACCCCAGGGATATAATTTTGCAACTACAGAATCTAATGGCCCCGCTACATAATACTGCTTGAATAAACGTTCATCAATGTCTTTATATAAGATAGGTGTGAAAGCTTTATTTTCAATTACCTTCCATCCCGTTCCAGTATTCACGATTTGTTCATGCACTGAATTTCCCTGTACAATAAATGCTGTTTTATCAGAAACCTGTGCCTTGGGTCGGTGCTCCCCTGCATTCCAAACCATGGCAGCGATTGTATTTTTACCTTCTATTAGAAAAGGACCAATATCTATCGTTTCATAAAACCACTCAGAGAAATCTCCTCTGGCCGGTCCGTGACACACAGCTTCTCCATTTACAAATAGTCTGTACCTGTTGTCAGCGGAGACATTGATGATAAACTCTGAACTGATATCAGTAATTTGAAATGATTTTCTAAAATGAAAAACACCATAATCATATAAATGACTATCAGGATGAGTAATCCAATAAGCTTCCCATTGCCCCGTAAAATATTTCGGATTGATTTTATCCTGCATTTGAGCAAAGCAAATATTGGGTGTCTGAGAAAGTATTATTACAATTAATAGAAATCTAATAAGCATATCTGAAAATGTTAGTAATCAATTTTAAATGTCAATTTAATGATAATTATTTTTATCAGTTATTATTATTTTTTGAATTGTCAGTAAATCAGTTTAGTGATATGGGTTTGGGTAACCTAGATATTTGTTAATTATTAATGCAAAAAATGAAATTTTTTATTCTAAAAACTCATAGTAATATAATATTTCTAATTAATTGAAAGTTTTCACTAAATAGACCTTTTTTTGTAATCAATTATTTATCTCCAAGTATGGTTTTTCTCTTTCGTTTTGTATTTATTGTGTGGGTTGTTTATACCCTTGAAACATTATTGGGGTTGGATTTTAGCAGCTTTGGTATTCTACCTCGAACTACTCATGGTTTGATAGGAATATTTACTGCCCCATTAATTCATGGAAATAGTGTGCATATTATTTCAAATACAATTCCATTGCTATTTTTAGGATGGACCCTATTTTTCTTTTATGAAAGCATAGCGCGCAAAGTATTTATAATTTGTTATTTCCTAACCAATATTCTTGTTTGGGTATTTGCAAGACCTTCTTTACATATTGGAGCTAGTGGTTTGGTATATGGAATTGCTTTTTTTCTTATTTTATATGGATTTTTTAAAAAGGATTTCAAATCACTCGCAATTTCAGCTATCCTAATATTTTTTTATGGAGGGCTTGTCTATGGGTTATTTCCAAATCAACCTGGTATATCCTGGGAATCTCATTTGATTGGAGCTATTGTTGGAGGATATACGGCTCTACATTTTTCAAAAAGGAAAGCAAAGAAAATGGTCTAGTACAAGATATCCTTTCAATGCATAAGAGTTGGTTTCAGGATTTTAAATGCAAAATGAACTTAAATCAAAACATTATATTGTACGAAAGGTTAATTTTGCAATTCAATTTATCTAAATGAATAGTCCAGATATATCATTGCAAAATGCGTATTGTGATAGTTTGACACAATATTCAAGGAGGAAAAGCATAGAAGTAAAAATCGGCAATATACCTCTTGGAGCCAATCATCCAATAAGAGTACAATCTATGACTACCATAGACACCATGGATACAATAGGAAGCGTTGAGCAATCCATAAGAATGATCGAAGCAGGTAGTGAATATGTTAGAATTACAGCTCCAAGTATTAAGGAAGCAAATAATTTGGCCAACATTAAAGCAGAATTAAAGAGGAGGGGCTTTGACGTGCCACTCATTGCCGATATTCACTTCACTCCAAACGCTGCAGAAGTAGCCGCCCGGATTGTGGAGAAAGTAAGAGTTAATCCAGGAAATTATGCTGATAAAAAGAAGTTTCAACAAATTGAATATACTGATCAACAATACAAAGAGGAAATAGTAAGGATCAGAGATAGATTTGTTCCATTGGTAAAGATTTGCAAAGAGAATGGTACTGCTATGCGAATTGGTACTAATCATGGATCACTGTCAGACAGGATAATGAGCAGATATGGTGATACACCTCTGGGAATGGTAGAATCTGCACTGGAATTTTTACGTATTTGCGAGGATGAAAGCTATTATAATATTGTATTGTCCATGAAATCCAGCAATACCAGGGTGATGGTGCAAGCATATCGATTATTAGCTCAAAAACTTAGCGAACAAAATATGAATCCTTACCCTTTACACCTTGGAGTAACCGAGGCCGGCGAAGCAGAAGATGGAAGGGTTAAGTCTGCTGTGGGTATTGGAACATTGTTGGAAGATGGGTTGGGTGACACTATTCGTGTGTCGCTAACAGAGGATCCGGAATTTGAAATTCCCGTGGCTTTGAATATTGTAGGAAAATACCAGGGGCGTCAAAGACATCAAAATATCCAGGAAATTGATACAAATCCAATTGATCCATATTCTTATAAAAAAAGAGAAACGGTAGAAGTTGATAATATTGGAGGAGGCAATGTGCCAAGGGTGGTTATAGACATTTCAAATTTTTCTTTTAATGAGTACAAAGATTTATCATTTGTTGGCTATTTATATGACGAGCACCTTGACAAAATTAAAATGTCGGAGCAAGGTGCAGATTTTGTTTATAGTGGTTCAGAATCCATACCTTTCTTATTGCCAAATGGACTAAGAGAAATAGTTGATTATGTCAAGTGGGAAACTATTACAGATGTCAAGGATAGGTTTCCATTGATAATCTATGATGAAATTGATCAAGTAAATAAGTGGCATAAAAAATTGAATTTCATATCTGCCAATGCGGATATTAGAAATTTGGAAAAAATAGCAAGGTATCAAAATAAGAATCTTGTAATTATATTAAAAACAGGGAATTCACATGGACTGGCAGAGCAAAGGAGATTTATCATTGAAATGGACAAATTAAATATGCAGATTCCTGTAATTATCCAGAGAAGTTATAGCAAAATAGATAGTGAACAGTTTTTGTTATTTGCTTCTGTTGATGTAGGAGGTCTACTGATTGATGGTTTGGGTGATGGAATAATGCTCAATTGGAAGACTGGAAATGAAATATCAAATGATGATATTGAATATATTAACAGGTCATCATTTGGCATCCTTCAGGCTGCCAGAACAAGAATTACCAAAACAGAATACATATCTTGTCCTTCTTGTGGTCGAACATTATTTGATCTACAGGAAACAACAGCAGCTATTCGTTCCCGAACTGATCATTTAAAAGGAGTGAAAATTGGTATCATGGGTTGTATTGTGAATGGTCCTGGAGAAATGGCAGACGCAGATTATGGATATGTAGGTTCAGGAAAGGGAAAAATCAATCTGTATAAAGGTATGACAGTAATGAAAAAAGGAGTTCCTGCAACAAGTGCAGTTGAGGAATTAATTAAAATTATTAAAGAAGATGGAGCTTGGATTGAGGTTGAATAAAAAATAAATAATTATGGAAGACCAAAAACGAAATAGGGCGCAAGATTATTTTCAATTCGGAGAGGTTTTTAGATATTTTTTTCGCAAAAAAGACCCTTCAAGAAAAACCAACATTAATATTCGTATGATGCATGGGATTAATAAATTTTCTATAATCATATTCCTCCTTGGAATGCTATACCTTATTTCAAAATACATTTTCTGATGAATATCGAAATGTTTCGAGACTTCTGTCTGGCGAAAAAGGGAGTTACGGAAGATTTTCCTTTTGATGAAGAAGTACTGGTTTTTAAAGTGATGGAAAAGATTTTTGCTTTAACCGACGTAACTTTGTTTAAAAGCATCAATCTAAAATGTGACCCTGAGAGGGCAATTGAATTGCGGGAGAAGTATACGTCAATAGTTCCCGGTTATCATATGAATAAAAAGCATTGGAATACTGTGGAGATTGATGGCACTCTTTCTGATCAATTTATTGAAAAACTTGTAACGCATTCCTATGAACTTGTAGTCAAAAATCTCTCTAAAGTCATCAAGCAAGAACTGGCAAATTTATAGAGAATCCATATCATTTCTTCAGGTTACATTTATCAATAGAACTGTATAAAAAATCTGATGATATACATAGTTATTTCATTGGTTGTCCATTCTTTTTATTTCATAGTAAAAATATTATTCTTTTAAGGGGGTTATTATTTTGTTTAATCTCAATTAAAAGTACATGAATTTTGACATTCTAATAAAAAGTTGATATTCGCACAACAACTTGATGAACAGGGTAAGAATAATTTTATTTTTTATAAGCACATTAGCTTATTTTTCTGCTTGTACGCGGAAGGTGATATGTCCTGCATATCACTCATATTTTATTCTTGATGTAAAAG
>CAYREN010000171.1:0-9233 GCA_964423255.1 uncultured Roseivirgaceae bacterium
AACTTCAGAAATTGGCTGATCAGATCAATCCTTGTGAGTTTTTGTTAAATAAAATTGAAACTGAATTAAAAGAGGAGGTTCCCATTGTGTCAAATCTTGGCAACTTGATCAGGGATGGGGTCGACAATGAATTGGATGAGTTGCGAAAAATATCATACTCAGGAAAAGATTATTTAGTCCAGATCCAGCAGCGAGAAATTCAGAATACCGGGATATCGTCATTAAAAATTGCCTTCAACAAAGTATTTGGATATTATCTGGAAGTGACGAATAGTCATAAAGACAAAGTACCTGTAGAATGGATTAGAAAGCAAACTTTGGTAAATGCCGAACGATACATTACTGAAGAATTAAAGACATATGAAGAAAAAATCCTTGGAGCTGAAGATAAAATTCATGTAATCGAGCAGCGTATTTTTAATGAACTCGTGCAGAGTGCGGCAGATTTTGTAGGGTTGATACAACAAAATGCCAGGGCAATCGCAGCAATTGATTGCCTGCTTTCATTTGCCAATCTGGCGGTCGAATACAATTATGTAAAACCAAAAGTAGTCGATGACAGAATGTTGGATATTAAAGAGGGGCGGCATCCGGTTATCGAGCAGCAACTTCCTTTGGGTGAAGAATATGTACCCAATGATGTTTTTCTTGACAATGATTCTCAGCAGATCATGATTATTACCGGGCCAAATATGGCCGGAAAATCAGCCCTTTTACGCCAGACAGCACTTATTGCCCTGATGGCACAAATAGGGTCTTTTGTGCCGGCATCTCTAGCAACAGTGGGTATTATAGATAAAATATTTACACGTGTAGGAGCTTCTGATAATATAGCTAAAGGAGAGTCAACCTTTATGGTAGAGATGACTGAAACAGCCAGTATCTTAAATAACCTGAGTGACCGTAGCTTAATATTGATGGATGAAATTGGTAGAGGAACTAGCACCTACGATGGAATCTCCATCGCTTGGTCTATCGTAGAGTTTCTTCATAATAATCCAAAATGCAGGGCCAAAACCCTGTTTGCTACACATTATCATGAACTAAACCAACTCACCAATGATTTTCCAAGGATTAGGAATTTTAATGTTTCGGTAAAAGAATCGAGTAAAAAAATTATTTTTCTTAGAAAATTAAAAGAGGGGGGTAGCGAGCATAGTTTTGGTATTCATGTGGCGCAAATGGCTGGTATGCCCAATCCTATTGTAATCCGTGCAAATGAAATAATGCTCCATCTCGAAAAAGAAAAAATCAGCAAACATACTGATAAAAAGATGGAGAGTATTCCTGCTGGTAATTTTCAGTTGAGCATGTTTGAGGCAGACCCAAGGATGGAGGAAGTTCGTGGACAATTGAGTAAAATAGATGTCAATACCATTTCTCCTATAGAAGCGCTATTGAAAATAAATGAAATGAAAAGTATTTTGAAAGGCGACATTTAATTCTTTCAATTACAGAAAAAAAGTTTTATTTATTCCATGATAATAAACTCTACTCTTCTATTAATGTCTCTCCCCCCTTTTTCATCATCGTTGCTGGCTAAAGGTTTAGATTTTCCCCAGCCTTTAGATTTCATTCTGTCTTTATCAATTCCTCCTTTAATAATAAATTCAACGACAGCTTTTGCCCTTCTTTCACTTAAGCCAACATTGTATGCCTGGGTTCCAATATTATCTGTATGACCTTCAATAGAAATATTCATATCTTGTTTTTCGTTCATCAATTCTATAATCCTATTGAGCTCCGGAAAAGAAGCTTCTTTCAAGGCATATTTGTCAAAATCAAAGAAAATATTATTTAACTGAACAACCGCACCTATTTCGATTGGAACAAGAAATAAGTTTTGACTCAATTCATCATAGTTTTTAGTTCCCTTCAAATCAATATTTGCATTGATGGCCACAAATCCCTCAGCCTCTGCGAGGTAGCCATACATTTTTCCTACAGGTAATATTATTTGATATTCCCCAGTCAATGGGTCAGATTCTATGGTACCTATTTCATTTCCCTCAGGAAGACTTTCATAAAATATTCTCGCCTGAATGGGTCTTCTTGTTTTCGTATTAAAAACAACACCTTTAACAGTAACCACTGCATCGGGCTGATGTTCTTTTGGTAGTTCAAATCGAAATATATCTGAATTTCCAGTAGAAATATCTCTGGAAAAATAGCCGTATTCACCAGTTGGTGGAATATTGAAAAAGGAGTCATTCCCTGGAGAATTGATTTGGGATCCTAAATTTTCCGGTTCTGACCAATTTGTCCAGGTATCATCCAACCTTCTGGTAATAAAAATATCATGCTTACCATATCCTGTGTATCCATCTGATGAAAAATAAAGTGTTTTATCATCGGCAGCGAGAAAGGGAGCAGATTCTTCCAGAGCAGTATTTACTGTGGAACCCAAATTAAGCGGTTCACTCCATTTACCATCTTCCATCAAAAAACTAACATAAAGATCTCTTGAACCAAATGTAGGATCACCCTCTACAGACATAATTATTACCTCCCTGTTGTTGGCTAAAAAATAGTTGGAATGTTTATGGGTATTAATTTCATTTTTGATTTCAAAAGGAACAGGTTTAGACCAACCTTCACTTGTTCTGGTACTTACGGAAACTCCAGCCTTCATTTTACCATTATTTGTATATCTATTGCCAAGGGTGATCACTACGGTATTCCCATCTGGTGTAATGGAACTTATATAATTTGGGCCTTTGGTATTAAGAGGACTACCCATATTAACCGCCTCCATCCATTCTTTTTTTTCTTCGTCCCATTGCGAAAACCAAATGTCTTCAGGATCATCTTCTCCACCAGTGTTGTCAGGATGATATTGCCGGCTAAAAAGCAATGTTTTCCCATCAGGAGTAATCAAAGGCTTAAGCTCATTATAAACACTATTTACGGTTTCGCTCAGCCTCTCTGGATTTACATTTACAATCGCACTTTCTAAAATTTTTACTTCCTGCTTTACGGGTAATGTAGAATTTGAGATTGCAATGGCGTCAATACCACTAAATCCAGGCACAGCATCACAATGAAATACAACCTTCACCGCAGCTACTTCATATTCAGTAAGATCGAAGAATACGTGCAACATTCTCGATTTCAAATCAATGGGTTTTGGTTCGAAGGTATTTATCAAAAATTCATTGTTAGATCTGTCATATAAGAATATCTGGTAAATAGAGCTTGGGTTATATGATTCGGCAATCGCTATTTGTCGAATTTTAAAAGGTTCAGCAAATCCTACTTTTACATATTCTTCCCTGTCTTCCTTGAAGGGCATCCATGCATTGGGACTCGCACCAGTACCAGGTGTAACATTGGGCTTACCAATGATCTGTTCGGCAGAATATGCTTGTGGCGATTGTTCGGAAGAAGCTTCAAGAATTGTACTTACCCATTGTGTTTCTTGTGCCTGAAGATTAATTGCTACAATAAAAAATAATGCAACTAAGTAAAATGATTTTCTCATGACCAGATTTTTATTAGAACCAATATAAAAAAGGTAGAACCTAAATAAAGTGCAATAAATTTCTAAAATTTATTCTTTTCAAGTATTCATTGAATTATTTTACTATCCGCCTCTGGAAATCAACATATTACTAATTGAATTAATTCCTTAATGAAATTTATCATTTGATAATTATCTATCATGTTATTCATCCATTAGGATTAATATTATTGCAAGCTTAGACTTCATTTTTTGATAGATAGACACTACATTTTTATTGGGCTATGATAGAATGTTAGCTCATTATTATTTATTTTTATTCACACCTTAGTTTTTATTCCTTCATTGCTATGAAGATTTCGACATCTACACTATTTATAATATTATCTTTCAATTTTTCGGTTCATTGTCAAAATATAATAGGCGTTGTAGACTATATGAAAGTTGAAAGCCCGGAGACTTATCTTAAAATTGAAAATAGTTGGCAAAAAATCCATGAAGTAAGACTAAAGGAAGGTATGATTGTTGGTTGGGGTGTCTATCAAATTATGTTTAAAACCGTTAAAGACTCCTATAATTATGTGACAATTACCTGGTACGATAGTTTCTCGAAAATTGATGATAAAATTCCAAAAAAAGTTTTTAATGAGGCTTTTCCAGAAAATAGTAATAATGACTGGGAAGATTTTTATAATCAAACTGAAAATGCAAGAAAAATAATCTCGTCAGGTGTATTTCACCAACAAATATCTTGTAGCAATAGCCTGGATCATTCCGGAAAGATTTATGTTGTCAACGAGATAAACGTAAAACCAGGGAAGAGTAAAGAGTATTTGGCCTTCAAAGAAGAAATTTACAAACCTCTCTATGAAGAAGCCATAAGAAATAATAATAGGACGTCCTGGAGTTTATGGGCTAAATGGCCTGGGAACATGAAAGATTTTCAATATATATCTGCTGATGGTTACACTTCTTTGGATCAAATAGAAGTTGTAAATTATTTAGAATATTTCAATAAAATTCATCCTGAAAAGCAAATAGATCACATCAATACAAAAGCTGAAGAATTGAGAACTCTGGTGAATACTGAAATGTGGAAGATGATTTATAGGGTTCTAAAATAAGGAATGGTTTTGGTATTGATAGCTTCTATTTCCAATAAATCTAAATTGAATACTGGTAATTCGATATTGTTCAATCCATTTCACCCAGATTTTATTTACTGAACTACCAAAATAGTAATCGTTATGGATTTTTTTCATTATTGCAAAAGGAAATCTTGGAGTGACTATTTTGTATTTTTTATAGATGGTTTTGATTGCAGAAAACCTTGCAGTTTTTATTCTTGAACCTATTAGTATCATATCACTTTGGAATTATAAAATTTAATTGTGAATCTCTATTCCTTAGCTTATTTTTGCGCTTCATTTTCATATTGGAAAAATGATTCAATTGCATTGAAGACTGCAAAGTTAGCAGATGAATACATTGGAAATTGTAATACTTAAAAATAGAACTATTCACCCAATGGGTGATCTTATTTTTAAAGGTTGATGTTTAATAGCAGTTTTTTCATTTGAGAAGCGTATTAAATTTGTCAATAATGAAAAAAATGAATAATCATTTAAATATAAAATAGGAGAAAACCCGTTGTCATGTTAAGAGATAAAACTGTATTCGAATTAATTCAAAAAGAGCAAGATCGTCAGGAAAATGGCATAGAGCTTATAGCATCAGAAAACTTTGCTTCAAAGCAAGTTATTGAAGCTATGGGAACAGTTTTAACTAATAAATATGCAGAGGGACTACCCGGAAAAAGATATTATGGTGGGTGTGAAGTTGTAGATAAAATTGAGGATCTTGCCATTGACAGGGTGAAGGAGTTATTTGGTGCTGAATGGGCAAATGTGCAGCCACATTCGGGAGCTCAGGCAAATGCTGCCGTAATGCTCGCTGTGCTAAATGCTGGTGATAAAATATTAGGTTTCGACCTTTCTCATGGTGGACATCTTACACATGGTTCTTCAGTAAATTTTTCAGGAAAGCTTTATCAACCATCTTTTTATGGTGTCGAAAAAGATACAGGCTTAATCAACTATGACAAGGTAGGAGATATTGCAAAAAAGGAGCAACCCAAGCTTATTATTTGCGGTGCATCTGCCTATAGTAGAGAATGGGATTACAAGAGATTACGAGAAATTGCAGATCAAGTCGGAGCGTTACTTTTGGCAGATATTTCACATCCGGCCGGTTTAATTGCTCGGGGTCTATTGAATGATCCTCTTGAATATTGCCATATTGTAACCACCACTACTCACAAAACACTTCGTGGCCCAAGAGGTGGTATGATCATGTTAAGAGATGATTTTGAAAATCCATTTGGAATAAAAACAATGAAGGGAGTGACCCGAAAAATTTCGTCGCTGTTAGATTCAGGAGTTTTTCCGGGGACTCAAGGAGGACCACTTGAGCATGTAATTGCTGCAAAGGCCATTGCATTTGGCGAGGCTCTTTCTGATGACTATATGAGCTATATTCTTCAGGTGAAAAAAAATGCGGAGACAATGGCAAGTAAATTTATAGAAAAAGGATATCATGTGATTTCTGGAGGGACAGACAATCATCTGATGTTGATAGACCTGAGATCAAAAGGAGAGATATCAGGAAGAGATGCAGAAAATGCTTTAATCAAAGCGGATATCACCATCAATAAAAATATGGTCCCTTTTGATAGCAGATCACCATTTGTAACATCGGGAATAAGAGTAGGAACTGCTGCCGTTACTACAAGAGGGATGAAGGAAATAGAAATGGAAAAAATTGTTGATCTTATCGACGATGCGTTGATGAACAAGGACAACGAAAATAAACTACAAGAGATCAAAGAAGGAGTAAATTCATGGATGGTGGATTTTCCTCTTTATAAATAATTAGATAGTGGAAGAATACGAAGAAAACGACGGACAATTGCACAAGGAAAGAGAAATGTCTTTCTTGGATCATCTCGAAGAACTAAGATGGCATGTGATAAGATCTTTGATTTCAATTGTTGTCATTGCAATTGCTGCATTTATATTTAGGCAACCTATATGGCATTATATCATACTTGCTCCTTCACGACCTGACTTCTGGACTTATGAGATGTTTTGCCGACTTGGCAGTCTTACAGGTGCAGAATTTTTTTGTATTGATGAGTTGCCCTTCATAATACAAAACAGGAGAATGACTGCCCAGTTTACCATGGCATTGACATCCAGTTTTGTCATTGGTTTGATTATCGCTTTTCCATATGCTTTCTGGGAATTTTGGAGATTTATAAAACCCGGATTGTATAAAAATGAAAAACAATTGAGCAGGGGGGCAGTTTTCTTTGTAACTCTATTGTTTCTAAGCGGTATTTTATTTGGCTATTATGTGGTTGCACCAATTTCAATAAATTTTCTCACCAATTTTAAATTGGATGAAAGTATATTAAATGAAATTGACCTTACAAGCTATGTCTCAACTGTACTCATGTTGGTATTGGCTTGCGGCATAATGTTTCAATTGCCGGTAGTAGTATATTTTCTGACAAAAGCCGGTATCATTACTCCGGAATTTTTAAAAATTTATCGCAAGCATGCTATAGTTGTTATTCTCGTTTTATCTGCATTAATTACTCCACCGGATGTAATTAGTCAGATATTAATGTGTTTTCCTCTTCTAGTACTTTATGAGGTGAGTATCATCATAGCCAACTCAATTAAAAAAGAAGAAGATAAAAAATTGTTAGAATAACCTATCCTCCTATTTAGAGTTGTAATATTGAAAAGTATAATTGTTTTGGAATATACTTATTCCCTTGGCGTGCAGGGACTATTAACTGTATTCTATAATCCATGATAAAAATTAATCTAACCAAATGAAAAAGTTAAGTATCGCCATAGGAAGTGATCATGCAGGTTTTGAATTGAAGGAAAAAGTTGTTGAATGGCTAAATTCTTCAAATTTTGTAGCAAAAGATTTTGGCACTTTTTCTAAAGAAAGTGTTGACTTTCCTGATTTTGCACATGCAGTAGCAAGTGAAGTAGAAAATGGCAAATTTAATATTGGTATACTAATCTGTGGAACAGGAATTGGTGTTGATATGACTGCCAACAAACATCAGGGTATTCGATCTGCACTTTGCTGGAATAAGGAAGTAAGTAAATTGGCCAAGAGACATAATAACGCAAATATAATATGCCTTCCAGGCAGATTAATTTCAATCGAAGAGGCTATAGAGATATTAGAAGTTTTTTTTAATACCGAATTTGAAGGAGGCAGGCATAAAAGAAGAATTGATAAAATTAGTTGCTGATGTTTTTCCTTTTATAGATTCCAGGCTCTACTGTAATATATTCTAAAGCGAGAAATGGAATATGATCAAATAATTTTGGTGCCAAATCTATTTGGTCAACAATATAATCAGGCATATCATTTCTTATATTTTTATCAATTGATACAATGTTGTCGTAGTAATCCAGCTTTTCAAGTTGGTCCTTGGACAAACTCCAATTAAAGTAGGGTGTTGCCTGCAGTGAAAAATAATATGGGCTAATGTCTGGTCCTAGGACAAGTATTTTACTATTTGAGTATTCCGGAGATTTTTCATTCTTATTTAATATTAATTGGCTAATATTAATTTGTTCATTTAATGTAAACGAATAAAAAGTAGTTCCGAAATAAAAAAAGATTATCAGTAAGACATATATTAAAAATCCCAATTCTCTTTTTAATGTATTCTTTATTGAAAGGAAAAAATGGGCAAGAAAAAAACTGCCCCATGGGCAAAACATTACCAAACTGTAGCCATCGCTTTCAGAGTAAAATATAAAAATTACAAGTGTTATAATCGCTGCAAAAAACATGACTTTCTGCACCCTAACCTGAAAAATTGTAAAGCCAAAACCTATTAAGGTCTTAAAGGATGAAATAGAGAATAATATAATTGAACTACCAAATAAAATGAAGATAGATTTAGTGGATAAGTAATTTTCAGCACTCTTTCTGAAAAACGAATTAAGGTAATTACTAAATAATTCTTCAGTATGTCCATATCCCGAATATATTAACCAACAAATAATTAAAGGAACAAAAGCACCATAAAAAAGTAAAAGATACCTTCTTCCTATTGTATTTGTAAAAAATATAAGACCAATAATATGTACAAAAATTATTGCTAAATACGGCAGAAAAAATAAAGAAGCAATACCTACAAAAAGTCCAATATTTAGAAGGTTACCATCAATTTTATCTCTGGTTTCTATGTGTTTGAAAAGACTATTTAAGGAAAGCAACACAAATGTTAACCCCATAAGTTGTGGGGAAAGAACCATCATATTAAAAAATGACAAACCTAAAATGCCATAAAAAAGAGCAGGTAAATAATTATTTTCATTATACATTTTGTGCTTTAATGAAATGTAATTCATATAAAATACCTGAAAAAAGAAGAGAAAACTTCCAAGGATTTGCATGGATAATAAAGATCGGCCAAACATAAAGTTAATAATGCGAAATACCCATGCTGATAGAGGTCCTATGTCATCCCAAACTCCTACGTACAACATAGCACCCTCATTCATGCGTTCTCCAACAATCATCCAACTCAGTTCAGGTATAGTCAGCCAATTTATAGAAATTAGATATGGCAACCTAAATAGAAATAAAACTATAAAAATGATAATTAATCGGTAAGGATCATTTTTTCTAAAATAGCCTAACAATAGTATATTTGTTCATTAATAAGTAA